>NMQN01000581.1 GCA_003575245.1 Candidatus Atribacteria bacterium 1244-E10-H5-B2
CTCCAATATATAAGGCTACTTCGACAGTTTCATTTTTAGGTATTATCTGCCCTATCAACCCTTTACAATGCGGGCAGGTTATAAGATAATCAACCCCCCTAAGCTGTAACATATCTTTGGTAGCTTCCAAGTTACTCACCCCCTTTCTTGCTTTAATTTATATGTATTGCCTGTCCTGGCAAAAGCAAATTCGGTATAGCTTTCTTCAAATATTAACCTTAGCATTCTGCCTGTGTTATCATTTTTGCCCTCTTCAAAACTTTCAAACGCGTTTGAAAGTTCAGGCCACTTGATATAAAATTGAATTGCAAAATAAACAGTTGCGTCACTAACCTTAATATCATCTTCTTGCTCTTTAGAAATTTTATAACGTAAGTCAAGAATGGCAGTATTGTCCATTTGCCCATTACTGCCCTTTTCTAATCTATCTAGTGTTCGCCGTGATATTCCTATTAGATTTGCTATCTTCTCCTGTACCCAGCCCTTCTTCCTTAACTTCTCAATAATCTCTCTTTTTTGTTCAAAACTTAAATTGCGTCTGGCTAAATTAAGGCTGATGCCCAATTCAAGAGCTTTATCTTTATTTAATCGTTTTGTCTCATAAGGAATATCTTTTATACCCAGTCCCTGAGCAATCTTCTTGCGATGGTATCCATCTATTATTGCCCCATCAGGAAGAATTTTTATAGCTTCTTGGATACCCTGTTCTTCAATGCTTTCCTTCAATCTGATGTAATCATCTTGCCCTAAAAGGAGGAAGGATTTCTTTTAATTCTTCCATCTGTTTTGTTTCTCTAATCAATTTTGGTTTCATTTAATTATCTCCTTAATATCTTGTAATGTTATATTTTTTCCATAGCTAACTTGACTCATATCTCATTGCCCCAACTTACAAATCCTTCTATCTTCCTTCTGTTAAACATATCTAGTCTTCGACCATCTGTTACCCTACGCAATAGTTCATAAAATTCTTCAGGTTTTTCACTATGTCCAGTTCTTTTCGCACTAAAGCAAGTAAAGAAATTCTTTAAATCTATAAACTTTGGTGCTCCTTCCCTCGCATATAAAATAAATTCACAATTATATTGGGGTAATCCAAAGGGTTGAAAGCCTCCATCCTTATGCCATACAAAGGTAAGAATATATTTTAGATCCCAGTATTCTATTATATCGATTGCTTCAGGTAAATATTTTTGGGTGGTCCATAAAAATATATGACAATTATCACTAGCGGGTATTTTTAAATTTCTAATTTTTTCTACATCCCATGTATGATAATTCATTATATCTTGTGTAGGTGCAACTTCTCTATCTATTTTTTCTATCGGCCAGGGAGGGTCAATTACAATTACATCGAAAGTTCCTTCCGGTAATTCTGGCGTTTCTGTAGTTTCCCTTTCTTCCTTTTTTCTAAATGCTTTAACTTTTAGCCATGCTCTAAAGGGTGTAGGTATATCACCCATCTCTATTGCTTCGTCTATTACTTCATTCACCTGTTCCGTATAGTCGCATAATGCTTTAGCGCGCATGGATTCATTTCGAGTAATTCCATAATCTTCTAAAACCGTCAAGCTAGCTTGACGGTTTTTTGGCCTTCCCCCTTCTGAAGGGAATAGTTCCTTCAACATTCCTCCAAATTGTTGTTCGTAGTCTATAATCGTTATTCCATGCTGTTGTCCTTGTTCTAACAATTCTGCTTTTCTTTGCATAAAGTCATCATTTAAACTTTGCGTTTTACTAAATGCTTGCAATGCTTTTCTATAAACTTCTAATCCAGCTCTTCCAATAATTATTTTTTTATGCAATTCTTCAATAGTAGCTGGTAATTGTTTGTTTACTTTAACTATTTGGTTCATTTTTTACCTCCTTTTTTTGTTAAAAGGGTAACCTCATCTGACCTTGAGATTCTAACTTTTCCCTGATAATAGTAGCTTCAGTTTTATTCCGTTTTGCTTCTTCTTCCTTCCACGCTTTTTAGGAGAGGCAATTTCCGCATTTCTGTAGCAACTGCCCTGGCTTCATTATGGTTGAAGAATAAATGTTTACGGCCAGCACTATCAATGTAACTTCTATATATTCCCATACCAGTAGCTACTTCTTTTATGACACAATGTACCTTCCATTTACACGGTGAATCTGCCCACACCAATTTTGTAATATCATCAATACCGTGCTGACCACCACACTTTTTGGCTCGGATATCTTTTACCCTCCTACTTTCAAATCTGCCAAAAGTGTTATCCCTTATTTTACCCCTCCTTAAAATGTAGATGCCAGGGAGCCCACCTATCCACCCTTCCGGTTGGCCAAGCCTATTATCCCTACTAGCTATCTTCTCAATTGCCTGGTCCCTCCAATCATCTGCAAGTTTCTCGATGTAGTCATGGCTTTTTGAATCATGCTCGTATCTTTGATGATATGTTTCAGAAACTAATTCATTAGTCACAATATGCCCAATTTCGTGGAGTATTGTCCTGAGAAACCCAAGCCAATAACAAAAACTTTGTGTGCCAGAGTATGCATTACTATTGTCACTTATTATCACAGTAGGAAAGAGTTCCATTATATAATAGTTATTATCACAACCGACCCGACCCTTGGCCCCTTTTCCCTTACTATTGTTAAAAGAAATAATCTTTAAGTCCTTTGAAATCTCTGGAGGTGTTATCTGATAAACCAGCTCAGGCAACCCCCTAGGCAACATCTTTTCACCGTAACATTCCATAAAGTGCTCCTTTTATTAATTATTTAACTTCTCCTATATCCTGGTCTTTTAATAAATCCCAAATCTGACCCTATAAAAAGCCATTTTTAAAAGGATAACTATCCCTTTTTTTTATTATAATGAAGCGCTTTAGCCTTAGCCTCACACTTATTCGCTATTAAAAGATAAAATTCTCTTTCATCAATAACATTCTGCTTAGACTGCTCCACCATTAATTTATAAAACTTATCAAATTCATTCAGAAAATTTAATCTTTTTGGATACATTTATTCAATCTCCTCTCTTATCCCCAAATTATCTTGTGCGTTGGATAATCTTAGATTATTCGTCTTCCAATCTTTTAATCATCTTCACAAAATCATCCAGCCATTCCGCATCAAAGTTTATGCCCTTTTTTGTGGCTATATATTTATCATCAACTTTGATGAATTGCCTTAAATCGATACGTTCACTCCCCCGAAATTCACCTATCGACAAAATAAGTTTTTTATTATCAGTAATTTCTAATTCTGCTAATTGCCTCATTATCAGATTGCCCCTTTTTTATTAAATTAATTACCTAAACAAAAAAACATGATGAGTTTCTCAAATCCCATATCCGACCCAGTTATTGATTTTTTCTTATTCTAAGATAGATACTAAGAAAAAAGAGCTAAGAAAAATACTACCTACTATTAACTACTACTACGCTTATAAGGGTCAACTTTTGACCCCCTCATAGGGCCAACTTTTGACTTTTTGCCCTGCCTATAAGGGTCAACTTTTACCCCTTATAGGCTCTCACATTTTTCTATAAGGATTAGGGATAACGAAAGTTACTTTATTGTCTAGACCAACCACAATTTTATTTTCTTTAATTAACCAGGACCGGGCAGTATCCCACCGATTGACAGTTATACATCTTCTTCTTTTAGTTAGGCTTCCACCAGGAAAGAGATGACTTGATATAACGTGATAAAATTTTAATTCTCTAATTGCTTTTTTAACTGTGCCTTTAGAAATTCCCGAATATTTTCCAATCATTTCACTAGTGATTGTGGTGTTCCTAAATCTCTTAAGAAAACTACAAATAGTATTTAAAACTTTAACTGTATTGCCATTTAATAAACCGATAATACCCGAATATACAAACCCCCGAGCATAAGCGGTAAATGGCTCTTTCTTACGTCCTATAACCCACTCTCCGGCTTCATTTAATTCCTCTAACCCCTGGACTATCTCTGGGTATAGTCTTGCTTCTTTTTCTTCCCTCTCTTTAAAAAAGTCTGTCACGCAATCACCAGTCCTTTAACCGGCAGAGGAAAGGACTGGTAAATCCCCTGCCGGCCATCAAGTGACCGTTAAGAAGACCAACCTCGGTCACTTAAGATTATCCTAATATCTATATTTCTTCATTAATTCTTCTTTTTTTCTTTCGAAAAAATTATCGGATTTTTCTCTTAATTCATTATTACCAACCTTGAAAATTCCAGCTATTTCGTTAATAATATAATTAGGTATATGGATGGCTCCGGTTTCAAAGGCACTGAGAGTGGCCTGATTAATTTTTAATATCTTAGAAAGTTGAAATTGTGTCATTCTTTTGTTTATTCTTAGATTTCTAACCGGATGTTCTCCTTTCAATTTTTTTCACCTCCCTTCAGATAAAAAATAAACCTCCTTGGGAGTACCCAAAGGAGGTTAAAATTTTTTCTCAGTTTCTTTAAAATTTGCAAATTCTGGACAAATATTATAAAATTATAAAAGGAGGTTTAAAAATACTAAGAAAAACTGTCCCCTATCCCCCCGCATTATCGTGTAGATATTCTGCTGGGAGATGGGTGCACTAAAGAAAAATATTTGTTCTTTGAGCCTCTCAAGAGGCCTGAGATTCCTATTTTTTTAAGAACTTCAGGCCTCTTTTATTATATAATAAATTATAACTCTTTTCAATCTTTTTTTGCTATTTTCTTTAATAAAACAGAGCACAGAGTATTATCTAAATAACAAAAAAAAAGGAAACCGGGGTCAATCGATTTCCTTTATCCTAGTTAGATATTTGCCCTTCTTTCTGGGATTGCCCTTTATAAAAAATTTGTATGGTGCCCTTTTTAATATCAAAGATTCGCTACCAATTCTAATTGTTTTGTTTATAAGATGTATCAGAGATGGCTCTTTGTCACGTCATAAAAAACATATATACATAAAGTTTGACTAATTATACAATAATGGTATATAATTCCAATGCGGTATAGCAATAAGGGGGTAAAGGTGAAATAGTAGTTTTACATTTATACTATACTGTCATCAACCGCCCGTTGAAAAAGACGGGCTTTTTTTATACTTCTCTTTCAAATTCATCTCTAAGTTTCTCTAAATCTATATATTCTTTACAACACAACAGCAAATTAGTTCTTTTGCAATATGGTATCTTGCAGACACCACAATGGTTCTTTTTCTGTGTCCCTCCAAATAAAATAAAAACCAGATTTAAAAGCATTTCCTGCTTTTTAAATCTGGCTAAAGGGTGGGTCTAAATATCATTGTACCCCTTAATAGTTTACGATTGTAAAATATTTTTTAAAGAGTGTGCAGTAAATTTTATATGAAATATAAATTTGCTGTTTCGTGCCATTGTCCGGTGGTTGAATACTGCTTAAAAGATTTCCGCTTTATGAATGGTCCGATTTCTTTTTGCATTTTTTGAAAATCTTCTTTTGCTTTAAGAAAACGATCATTCTCTTTTATGTGTCTTTCGTTTGATTTAACTGTTTTATTCATTTTTTATCTCCTGTTTTTATTTGGGCCGGGTAGTAAACGAATGCTGAGAATTTTCAATACACTTCGAAGCCTTTGTTGATGTAAAGTTATTCGTTCTTATATAGAGCTCACAAAAAAGCTCGTGG
>NMQN01000662.1 GCA_003575245.1 Candidatus Atribacteria bacterium 1244-E10-H5-B2
CTACTTTTTCCCACTCAACCACATCTTTAGAGATCAGATTAAAAAGGTCTTTAGGTACTGCAGTTATAGAAAACAAGGCATTTGCTATGATATAGCCACAATTTAAGCCATCCTCTTTATTTAGGCCACCATTCCAAAAACCCCGGTTATTAAGATTAAAAATAAACCTGTCTTTTAATTCGGGGCCTTGAAGTAAGTTAACCGTTGGCCTGCTAGAAAAAACCAGTCTATTTCTAAAACTATCATTCGCTATTCTTTTAGATAATTCTCCATTATCGCTTTCCATTTCTTAACTAACTCCTTCTTACTTAGTAAACAAAATAATTTTCTGTATTAAGATTATACTTACTAACCTTTTTTTTCTATCTTTCTAATCCCCTTCTACCCTCAGAATTGACCTGCTTTCTAATACTCTTAATTAAACATTAATAAAACCCAGGAGATACCTATTCCCTTAACTACCTATTAGAATAATAAGGTGACCTTTTGTCACCTACCCCAGGTGACATTTTGTCACCCTATCTCCCTTTTCTTTAAATATTGAGTTCTAATAAGGTGACCTTTTGTCACCTTATTACTCCTTCTTTTTTTTAAGTCCTGAAAAAGGATTAGGCCCGGCAATACCTTCTTTGGTAATTTTTCCTTCTTCTAATAATTTTTCTCTTGCTCTATCCCACCTCAAAACTACGATAGTTCTATCTTTCTTTCTTCTATCCCACCGGTTAGGTTTTAAATATCTTTTAATTAAGTGCCAGTATTCCAATTCATTTAAGTAGGAATTCTTTTTCTTTCCAATCCAATCTTCTGATAATTGCGATAGTCTGCTTAATTTTTTATTCCCGGCATAAGTGCTTTGTTTTCTATTAGTGCAACATAAAATTATATCGTATAACTTTACTGCCTGAGGTCTTAATTGAGATAGTATATTAGCGTGAAAAAATCCTAACTTGATTCGTTTATGCTGTTCCCATACTGTATCTGATCCGTCTAATTCCGGATATTCAATAGAATCTAACCTTGCTCTTTTGTCTAAAAAATGCTCTTGGTCCTGATGTTCTTTTTTATTCATATAACACCAACCCTTTCGAACCTGGCTAAGCGGGAGGAGTGAAAGGGTTGGCTAACTCTCCAACCGCCACCAGGTTTAAAGCAGTTATCTCTAACTGCTATATATCTTCTAGTTTCTCTACCATAGCTATAAATTTATCTATCCATTCGGTATTAAAATTTACCCCACGTTTAAAAGGATTGAAAGCCCCCTCTTTGTTTAAAAAATTCTCCTTTAAATCGATTCTCTCAACCCCCCGGAATTGACTTATAGAAAGCACCAGCCTTTTGTTATCGGCAATATCTAAATGACTAACTTCTTTCATAATTCTCACCTACCTTTATATAATTTTTTTAAACTACTTGACATTTGTTCAAAAATCCCCTAGTATATCTAAAAGGGTGTCAGCCTGTATAAATTACTAAGAAAAAGGCTCACCTTAAGGAGGTTTTTGCCTACTAAAAAAAGGTTGCTTGTGGGCATACAAACTTTTTATTCTTTTAAAAGAGGGGTGCTTGGCAACAACCTATAACCTAACACTCCTCTTTTATCTTTTTAACTTAAAAAAAAAGGACATCTCCGGCTGTTTTTTTATCACCCCGTTAATATCCTTAGGTTGACCATTTCTAAGAGTTACCCCAATTATAATACTCCTCGAGTTAATGTCAAGGTCCTTTAGAAAATAAACCGATTCCCTCTTAAATCTAATGTCGTGTAACTGTTATTATAAGACACTCAAATCAGAGAAACAATCTCCTCTTGCTTCTTTAATCAACAAACACTAGGAACTTTTTTAGATAACAAGGCAACAATTGAGGAAACTCCCGTATCCTCTGCTATTGTTTACATGCCCATATATGCTTTACGAACTTCTTCGGATTCCAAAAGTTCTTTAGCTTCGCCAGAGTGAACGATTTTGCCAGTCTGAATCACATATCCACGCTCAGCAATCGCAAGTGCTTCCTGAACCATCTGTTCCACTAATAAAATAGTTGTTCCTTTCTTATTTACATTAACTACTGCTTCCATAACTTTTTCTACTAATGCAGGCATCAATCCTAAAGATAATTCATCAAGCATTAATAATTCAGGTTTAGACATCATTCCTCTGGCTATAGCCAGCATCTGTTGTTCTCCCCCACTTAAAGTTTCTGCAATTTGAGTGCTACGCTCCTTAAGAATGGGAAAAAGCTCAAAAATTTCATCCATCCGTAATTCAATTTCTACACGACTATTTTCAATATAAGCACCTAACTCAAGGTTTTCCTGAACTGAAAGTTTGGCAAATAATCTTCTCCCTTCCGGAATATAGCTAATCCCTTCTCGGATAATCATATGGGCAGGTAGGTGAGAGATATCTTTTCCTTTAAATTTAATAGTGCCACTAATGGGGTGCATTAAACCAGCAATGGTACGCATTATCGTGCTCTTACCCGCTCCGTTTGCCCCTACAATAGATACCAATTCACCTTCTCCAACCTCAAGAGAAACATCATGAATTACCGGTGCGCCATCATAGGCACAGTTAATGTTACTAACTTCTAATATCAGTTCAGACACTCTTCTCTACCTCCTTTGCAGCCTGAAATTTTTTACTGTATTTTTTACCAAAATAAGCTTCTATTACCTGCTCATTTTTTATAATCTCTTGGGGTTTGCCCTCAGCAATTTTGACGCCTCCATCAAGAACAACTATTTTATCTGCAATGGGCATAATAGCCTCCATAACATGTTCAACTATTAAAAAAGTAATACCAGTATCTCGTAAATTCTTGACCAGTTCTACCGACTCTTTTACTTCAGTTGAGGTTAAGCCAGCCATACTTTCATCGAGCATAAGAAGTGTTGGACCTGTAGCTAGAGCACGAGCCAGCTCAATTCTCTTTTTCAAACCGATAGTTAAATCACCAGCACGTTTATTCTTTACTTCGGATAAATAAACTATTTTTATCCACTCTTCAGTAATTTCAGCAGCCTTTTTATTATTAGGCTCACGCAGATAAGCCCCAATAAGAACATTATCAAATACCGTCATATCTTTTAAAGGATGAACTATCTGAAAGGTACGTACTGCCCCCAATCTCGCTACTTTATAGGAAGGAAATCTGGTAATATCAGTTTCATTAAATAAAATACTTCCTTCACTCGGTTGGTATAAACCAGTTATGCAGTTAAATAACGTAGTTTTACCGGCACCATTAGGTCCTATCAAACCCACTATCTGCCCTTTTTCTACGTTAAAGGAGATATCATTATTAGCAACCAGCGAACCAAATTTTTTGGTAACATTATGAACTTCAAGTAACGCCAATTTATTCACCCCCCTGTGCCTTCCCGAGATCAAAATCAATCTTTTTACTACCTTGAGAATACTTTTTTATATCTGAAATAATACCCATAATTCCTCGCGGTTGTCTCACCACAACTACAACAATTAGAATACCAAAAATAATTAAATCAAGACCGCCTCCCAGGCCACCCCACAAAGCCCGACTATATTCCTGAAGAGGAATTAAGACAAGAGCTCCCATTAATGGGCCTAAAATTGTTCCCGCACCACCAAGAATAGTGATAAGGACAAAGATCATCGACATACTCAAAGACATAACCATAGGTGGATCCACTCGAAAATTATATTGTACGAAAAATGCTCCACATAAAGCTGCAAGAAATGCAGATATAGCCATAGCCATTAATTTAACTTTGGCACTATTAATCCCTGTAGATTCAGCTGCTTCCTGATCTTCTCGCACAGCTACTAAATAATATCCAAAACGATTCCGTTCAATCCATCTTACTACATTAAAAATTATAAAAAATAAGATTAAAGCTCCATAATAATATGGTCTTTTGGTTTCATACCACATAAAATTCTTCCATCCCTCTTCAACGAGAGGATAATCAAGTCCAAGAGCACCCCCTACCCAATACCAGACCATAAAAAGCCGATTAAATATCTCTACTATAGCGAAAGTCGCTATAGCGAAATAATGACCTTTAAGTTTAAAACAGGGATAACTGATAATTACAGCAATAATACTTGCTGTAATTGCCCCGATTAAAACCCCAGGCCAGGGGGCCATCCCATATTTCACTACTGCCATTCCGGCACCATAGGCACCAATTCCAAAAAAAACTGAATGCCCAAAAGATACCTGTCCACCATAACCTCCAATTATATTCCAGGCTTGGGACATACTGGCAAATAATAAAATGAGAATAAGTACATGCTGAAGAAAAGAATCTCTTGCTACAAAAGGAATTAGAGGAATAATAGCCAAAACTGCAATAAATAAGTACCAGTAAATATCTTTTTTCTTAAATTTTATTATACTCATAATTTTACCACCCAAACAAACCTTTAGGTTTAAACATTACCACTACCAAATAAAGTCCAAAAACAACCACATATTTAAAGACTGGGGCAATATAAAAACCTCCAAATGCTTCAATTAATCCTATAGATAAGGCAGCCAATAAGGCACCGGGTATACTGCCAAAACCTCCCATAGCCACCGCAATAAAAGCGATTAGACCAAAAAGTCCCCCTACTTCGGGATGAACAGCAAGATATGATGGCATCAATCCTCCGGCAATGCCTACACAGGCACCGCCCAGACCAAAGACAAAAGCAAAGACCCAATCAGTTTTAATTCCCATTAATTCTGCAGCTTCCTTATCCATGGCAGTGGCCTGAATTGCCCAACCTAAACGTGTACGCTTAATAATATAATAAATAATAAAAACTACTGCTAATGCAAATAACCCAGTAACTAACTGAGGTAAAGGAAATATAATTTTACCTAATATAATTTTTTTTCCATCCAATAAAGTCCCAGTTAATAAACGGAAATTTGGAGAAAAACGATTAAGACAAATATTTTTTAATATCATAGATAGGCCAAAAGTTGCTAATAATGCTGATAAAACTGGCCCACCAAGACACTGCCGGATAATCAGTCGGTAGGTTACCGCTCCTAAAATAAAACAGAAAGTCCCAGAGGCAATCCAGGAGACAATCGGGTCTACCTTCATAAGAAATCCCAGCCAATAACTAACATACATCGCTACCATAAGGAACTCACCATGGGCAAAATTGATTACATCCATAACTCCCCAAATCAAGCTCAAACCCGAAGCTACTAAGGCATACACCATTCCCATAAGTAGCCCATCTATGGCAACTTGAAAGAACATAGTCATTAATAAAAATCTCCTCAATAAGAAGTTCGCTTAAATAATCAGCTAAAAATTAGGTAGTAAGGATGAAATTATTCATCCTTACTACCTAGACGTAATTATCAAAAAAAAGTTTAACTCATATTTTTAAAATTATTTACTCCTACCTCTTATCCCAGGGTACCATGGGGTAAATAATCTCATGAGTAGCTAAATCAGGCGGGAACACGCGCACATATAAACCATTCTGTAGCTGGGTTTTCATACTTATCGCCTTCACATTTTGTCCACCTTCAATAAATCCTACCTTGCCACCCATAGATAAAGGTGATTCCCATTCATTAGCATAAAGGGCATCACGAAC
>NMQN01000629.1 GCA_003575245.1 Candidatus Atribacteria bacterium 1244-E10-H5-B2
CTGCTCTGGCTTTAGATTTTTGAAAAGCTTTATCCAAAGCTTCTTCAGTAATATATTGGATGACCTCATCAATAGTCAATACAATTGAATGCCCGTCCTTGTGAGCAGTTGGTTCTTTAATGCTTAAAGGGATCTTGCCTCCTATAGCATCTCTTTCTAAAATTACTAAACCAGGCAAACCCTTTAATTCCTTATCAAAAAATGACTCTAAACCTTCCAGGCCTTGATTGTCTATTCCCACAAATCCCATTAAATTAGAAGCTAAATAACTCTTGGGATAATGTCTTTTGCTCTCATCTAAAAAATTTAATCCCTCTAAATTTAGTTTTTTAATCTCTACGACTTCTGTTTCTTTTAATTTCCTTTTTATCCACACAAAAGATTTTTTCTGGTTTAATTTATCCAGTACATCTTTTGTTTCCAAGTTTAAAATTGAAGATACTTTTTGGGCAGTTTCCTGAGGATTTTTGATTTTAGGAGGAATGGCGAATAAAGATTGAACATTAACATTCACAGCTAATTTTTTAAAATTTCTATCATAGATATTACCTCTTTCTCCCTCAATAGAAAAAGAAGTGAGGTGTTCTTGTTGGGCAATTTCTTTAAATTTATTACTTTGAATAACCTGAATGTTATATAATCTATAAATTAATGAAAAATAAAGAATTATAAACACTATAAGTAAAAAAATAATACGTTCTTTTTTTTCTTTGGAAAGCAACAACTATTTCCGCCCTCTTTAACCTATACCACTACAAGTATATTATTTTAATGCCCCTAAAATCAATTCGTTTATCTTCTTTAGGTCAAAACTAGCCCAAAAATTCTTTTCCTCTTCATAATTGTTACTGATTGCCCCGATATTATTTTCGGAATTAACCCTAGGAATGGGGTTTAAAGCAATAAATTTTACTTCTTTTGGTCTAATCATTCCCAAATGATTACTAGCAATTTTTTCAATTCTATCTAAGGCAGAAAGAGTCTCTACGGTAAGTTCAAGTTTTTTATTTTCTTCCTCTAAGGCTATTTTAACATTTTCTAATTTTATTAATTTGTATCCCAACTCAGTTAATATAATGTTATTAGAAATATAAAAAATTACTACAGAAGTGACAAGAATTACTAAAATTAAAAATGACCCAAAAACAATTAAGGTATTCTTGCTTTCGTAATTACCGGTAGCTATAGCACTGCTCCCTCTCATATTTTATCACCCCTTTAATTAGTCGTTAGTGAATAGTCGTTAGTCGTTAGCATAAGTAACTATCTAACGAATCAAGATACAGATATTATTTTCTCTGCCACTCTCAATTTAGCGCTTCTTGCTTTAGGATTATCCCTTACTTCCTCCGAAGAAGGTCTAATTGGTTTTTTAGTTATAATTTTCAATCCGTAATTCTTTTGTTCTTTTCCTTCTCTTTCTACTTCCTTAAATATATTTTTAACTATCCTATCCTCCAATGAATGGTAGGAAATAACACATATCCTTCCCTTATCCTCCAAAACTCTAATTGCCTGATTCAACCCCTTTTCCAAGGCCTTAAGCTCCTGATTTACTTCAATCCTGATAGCCTGAAAAACCCTGGTTGCGGGATGAATTCTCCAGGTGTGCCTTTTTTTAGTTCTGGGAAGAGTCTTTATTATTAAATCAGCTAACTGTTTGGTAGTAGTAATGGCTTTCTTTTTTCGTTCTGTTACAATTAAGCGGGCAATTCCCTTGGAAAACCGTTCTTCTCCGTATTTTTCAAATATTTTAATTAAATCTTTCTCTGAATAACAATTGATTAAAATATCGGCGTTAAATTTCTGGGTTAGGTCCATCCGCATATCTAAATGGCTGTCTTCTTTAAAACTGAATCCTCGTTTTTTCTCTTTTAATTGGTGGAAGGACACTCCTAAATCAAAGATTATCCCCGAAACTGTTTCGATCTTTAAGTCTGATAGAATCCCTTTTAAATTTTTAAAATTACCTTTAACTAATTTTATTTTATCGATATAACTTTTTAATCCTTCCTTTACTGTTTCAATTGCTTCTGTATCCTGGTCGATGCCGATCAATGTACCATGGGGATAAATGCTCTCCAAAATAGCTTTTGAGTGCCCTCCACCTCCTAAAGTGCAATCGATATAAACACCTCCTTTCTTGAAATCCAAATAATTTAAGATCTCTTTTGTTAACACAGGAGTGTGAAAGAAACTTACCATGGATTACCCTTCTTGTTCATATATTCTTTCGGCAATATCCTCATATGAACTTTCAACTTCTCCAAAGTATTTTTGCCATACATCTTTACTCCAGATCTCTATCCTATCTAAAACCCCAATAACCATAATTTCTTTATTAATCCGAGCGTAATCTCTCAAATATTTCATAATAACAACCCTGCCTTGATTGTCCATGGTGCAATCAGTGGCTCGGGAAAATAGTATCCTCTTAAATGCTCGGGCATCTCTCTGGCCTAAGGGGAGCAACTTCATTTTTTCAGATAAATTTTTCCATTCTTCCAGAGGATATACAAAAAGACAAGTATCAAGGCCGAAAGTGATAATAAAATTATCACCTAAAGATTCTCGATATTTTGCCGGTAAAATCAATCTTCCCTTTTCATCGATAGAGTGCTCATATTGTCCTAAAAACATAAAATCTCCTTTATATTATATCCTCCACTTTACTCCACTTTACTCCACTTATTTATACTATACTACATTTTTCTGAAAAACCCTCTTTTTTTTTGAAAATAATTTAATTTTTTTTAAAAAATTAGAAAATACCGCATATTTAGCGTCTTTCCTACAATATATACGCTATTTCTCATCGTATTTTTGGGAAAAATAGAGGAGCAAGTTTATAAAATGGTTTTTAGGGGGGGGTATTTTGAGGAAAAGAATAAAAAAAGACATACAATAAAATATTTTACCGTATGTCTTTATATCTATTTATTTTGATAAGTAGATCATATAAGCCGAGTTCTGTCCCCTTATAAATTAGTCGTTAGTGAATAGTCGTTAGTCGTTAGTGCAAAATACAAGTTGCAAGATACAAGATGCGAGTTTATTTAGTTATCCGGCTAACCATCTTCACGAGATACGAGATACGAATTTAACCAGATAACTAAGTAACTAACTAACGAATTAATTATAAGGGTGGTAATCATCTATCTGGGATGTAAGTTACCTTACACCTCTTGCGACCTACCCGAAGATTCAGCGGGCCACCACAGCTCTTCCTATTTGGTCTTGCTCCGAGTGGGGTTTACTAAGCTTGTTAGTCACCTAACAACTGGTAGGCTCTTACCCTGCCTTTTCACCTTTACTGAGTGCTCAAAATTGAGTACTCAGCTGTGTATTTTCTGTAGCACTTTCCTTAAGGTTACCCTCACTGGGGGTTGCCCAGCACTCTGCCCTGTGGAGCTCGGACTTTCCTCGGAAGAAATACTATTTCTTCCGCGATTACCTGATCTACTTATCAAATATTCTTTTTTCAATTTTAAAATACCATTTTAACACAATAAAGTCAATTAACTTAATTCGTATCTCGTATCTCGTGAATCGTATCTCGCAAAGATAATAGAAACCGAGAATCAGAAAAAATTCGTATTGGTTATTGGGTAAAGAAAGAAAAAAACACCATTCTTCTTTTTATCTAACTATCCCACTAAAGTTTGCACTAACAATAAAATTCGTATCGAGTATCGAGTATCTTGTTAAGAAAAAGAAAGAACTTAGGATTTAGAAAATTAAATCACCATATAATAGTAAAGAAAAAAGAAGGTAGAAAAAAATAGAGCAATAACTAATCTTTTCTTTCTTTTAACTACCTCATTAGAGTTTACACTAACAGTTAATCTTTCCAAATTAGAATTCGGCTGCAATTGGGACAAATTATTATCTTTCGATTCTTTTTTAATTGATAAATAGCGTCACTGGGAAGATCAAGATAACAACCTGGACATATAGAACCATCAACTTCCATAATGGCTTTTCCGCTCTTTTCTTTTCTTAAATGTTCATATTCTTTTAAAAGACGGTGATCGGTTATTTTATTTAATATCTCTTCCCTTTTGATATTGAAAGAATTCATATTCTTTTCAATTACTAAACTTGCTAAATCCATTTCTTCTTTGCGTTTTTTAAACTCTTTCTCTTTCACTTTCAAATCTTCGTTGAGATGACCAATCGATTTATCAAGGTCTTCCATCTCTTCCATTAAATCTAAAACATCTTCTTCAATGCTATCTTTTTCTTCTTTATAATTGGCTATTACCTTTTGTATCTGTTTAAGCTCCTTGATATCAGATATTTTTCCTCCATATAAATCTTCTTGATGTTTTTCGATTTTATTAGATTTTTCAGTTAAATCTAATTCTATTCTTTTTAATTTAACCTGTAAATTCTTATAATTTTCATTTTTATTTTTTAAACTAGCTTTCAGCCCCTGAATTTTTTTAGTAATCCCTTCCATCGTTAAAGGCAAAATTCTCTTCTTTTTCTCTTCTTCATCGATATCAATATCAATTTTTTGTAATTCTAAAAGCATATCATATTGTTCTTCTATCAATAACCTATTCCTCCTCTCTTCGCAGTTGTAAAGCCCATTAAAACAAAAAAACCTTACTTCTTATACAAAAGAAGTAAGGTTTTAACAAAATTCTGGTATTTTAACATTTTTATGCTTTTTCATAAATATTACACTATCCACATTATTATTAAAATTAATAATTATCAATTTTTTGGTGGGCCCACCTGGATTCGAACCAGGGACCGACCGGTTATGAGCCGGTTGCTCTGCCAGCTGAGCTATGGGCCCGTTAACCAACATTATCTTCGTTAAAAGTATATCAGATATGTTTTTAAAGTCAAGAAAAATTCGTATCTCGTATCTCGTGAATCGTATCTCGCATAAATACAGTAACAAGTAATAAGTAATGAGTAATAAGATTGAATTTTTAAAACCATAAAAACAGATACTTGTTGCACGTTACTTATCACATATTACACATTACATCGCTTGCTGGTTAGCTGGTTAAGAAAATAAAAGATAGAAGCCAAAAGACAAGATAATATTGAGTATATAGTAAGACAGCATATAGCGTTAAGAAGTTAAGAATTAAGTATATATAGTTATTTAGTACTTAACAAATATAATAAAAGAAAAAAGAGAAAGAGAAGAAATCAGGAGTCATTTTGTAGGGGCACAATGAATTGTGCCCTTCTTATATTATTGTCTTTTGATTATCGTGGGCACGATGCATCGTGCCCCTACCTTTGTCATTCTTACGAATACAAGTATCGGGTAGCATGTAAAAAGTAGGGGCGTATTGCATAGGCCCTTGTAACTGATGAATAAAAATCTAGAAACTGATCACTGTAAACTGATTTCCTTATCTAACTACCCCAATTTTTAACCTTATCTCAGGTGTAGGCTCTTTAGCTGACCACAGGCAGCAGAGATATCATCACCTTTTGATATTCTTATAGTGGCTGGAATCCCCCTGGTTGCCAGTTTATTTTTAAAGGATTTGACTTGAGAAATACCGGGTGCCTGCAGTAAGGAATCGGGCGTAGGATTAAAGTTAATTAAATTTACTTTA
>NMQN01000273.1 GCA_003575245.1 Candidatus Atribacteria bacterium 1244-E10-H5-B2
GATACAGTGATAAACTCTGGGCGGTAATCTTTTTATCGCCTAATCTACTTGGATTTCTGGTTTTTATCCTCTGGCCTATAATTGCTTCTTTTGGTCTGAGTTTTACTAGCTGGGATCTTTTAACTCCCATAAAATGGATCGGCCTGGAAAATTATAAGACATTAATCTCTGACCAGGTATTTTGGAAAGTATTATGGAATACTATTTATTTTACTGTTGGTACTGTACCATTTGGGATAATCCTTTCACTTTTTTTAGCCATTGCTTTGAATCAGAAGATAAAGGGTATAAAAATATTTAGAGCAGTTTATTTTTTGCCAGTAATTTCTTCTACGGTAGCTGTGGCTATTGTCTGGCAATGGTTATATAACCCGGAATTTGGATTATTAAATTATTTGCTGAACTTAGTAGGCATAGATGGGCCGAGCTGGTTAGCCAGCATAACCTGGGCTATGCCGGCTGTAATCATAACCAGTATTTGGAGAGGAATTGGTTTTAATATGTTACTGTTTTTAGCTGGTTTACAGGGTATTCCTGAAACATATTATGAAGCCGCGAAGATAGATGGTGCTAACTGGTGGGTACTGTTTAAAAATATAACGATACCCTTGCTTTCGCCGACAACATTTTTTGTAGTAATAATCTCTATTATTAATTCTTTCCAGGTATTTGATCAAATTTATGTTATGACTGGGGGTGGACCAGCTCGTTCTACTTCTGTTCTCGTCCATTATTTGTACCAAAATGCTTTCCAATATTTTAAAATGGGTTATGCCAGTGCAATTGGTTATGTATTATTTTTCTTGGTATTTACAGTGACTCTAATCCAACTAAAGCGAGCAGAAAATTGGGTGTTTTACTAGAAAAGGAGGGAGAAGATGAGAAAAAAGGTCAATCAACGCTTACAAATAATATCATATGTAGTTCTTACTCTGGGAGCTATAACAATGGTATTACCGTTTTTATGGATGATTAGTACTTCATTAAAATCTTTAGGAGAAGTATTTGTTTTTCCTCCAACTTTTTTCGGAGAAAAAATAGTCTGGGGAAATTACCTAAAGGTAGCAGACCGTTTTCCTTTTGGCCTCTTTTTCTTAAATAGCTTAAAGATTTCCTTTATAGTGGTGGTTGTTCAGTTATTTACCAGTGCTCTGGCCGGTTTTGCCTTTGCAAGACTTAAATTTCCTTTCCGGGACACATTATTTGCTCTATATTTAGCAACCTTAATGATTCCCTATCATATTACTCTGGTACCTATTTTTGTTATTATGAGGTATTTTGGCTGGATTGACACACATTATTCTCTTATAATCCCTAGTTTAGTTTCTGCCTTTGGTACCTTTTTAATGAGACAATTTTTTTTGACGATACCAAAAGAACTGGAAGATGCCGCTCGAATTGATGGCTGTACTCCTTTTGGAATATTCTGGCGCATTTTTCTCCCTTTGTCGAAACCAGCTTTGGCTACATTAGGTGTATTTATCTTTATGTTTACCTGGAATGATTTTATTAGGCCACTTATATTTATAAATTCAATTTCTAAAATGACTATACCACTTGGATTATCAGCTATGCAGGGGATGTATTCTACTGATTGGCCAGTCTTAATGGCAGGTTCGATGATTAGTATTCTGCCAGTATTGGTTGCATTCTTACTTGCTCAGGAATATTTTGTTCGGGGTATAACTTTGTCTGGTCTAAAAGGTTAATTTTTGATTAATTATAAGGAAGAAGAGGTAAATAATATGACAGAAGACCATGCTAATTTAAAAGCAATGCCCTTAAAAAATGTCAAAATCAAGGGTGGCTTGTTGGGCCATAAAAATAAATTAGTTAGAAAAGAATTAATCCCTTATCTGTGGAAGGTATTAAATAATGAGATACCTGATGCAGACCCCAGTAATACTATTAAAAACTTTAAGATTGCAGCTGGTGAATCGGATGGTGAATTTGTCGGTATGGTTTTTCAAGATAGTGATGTAGCAAAATGGTTGGAAGCAGTAGCTTATCAATTAACTAGTAATCCAGATAAAGAACTGGAAAAATTGGCTGATAGTGTTATTGAGTTAATCGAGAAAGCCCAGCAACCCGATGGTTACCTGAATACATATTTTACCATAGCTGAACCAGATAAAAAGTGGACAAATCTGGCCGAGTGTCATGAATTATATTGTGCTGGTCATATGATGGAGGCAGCGGTAGCCTATTATCAAGCAACTGGGGAAAGGAAATTGCTTGATGTCATGATTCGTTTTGCAGATCTTATTAATGATAAATTTGGTACTGAACCTGGTAAATTAAAAGGGTACCCAGGACATCAGGAGATAGAACTGGCATTGATAAAACTTTATAAAGTAACTAATGATGAAAAATATTTGAAACTGGCTAAATATTTTATTGATGAAAGAGGTCATAAACCTTATTATTTTGATAAAGAGTGGGAGAAAAGAGGCAAAAATAGTAACTGGCCTAATTTTAGAAAATTGGGTATGGATTATTTTCAAGCACATAAACCTGTAAGGGAACAGGAAGTTGCCTTAGGACATGCTGTTAGAGCATTGTATATGTATAGTGGGATGGCAGATATAGCAAGAGAAACAGGAGATAAGACTTTGGTTAAGGCCTGCCAGAGACTATGGGATAATATTACTAAAAAACAGATGTATATTACCGGTGGAGTAGGAACAAGTGGTTATGGTGAGTCATTTACTTTTGATTATGATCTTCCCAATGATACTGCTTATACCGAAACCTGTGCAGCTGTTGCGCTTGTTTTCTTTGCCCAGAGAATGCTTCATCTTGACGCTAAAGCTGAATATGTTGATGTTATGGAAAGAGCACTATATAACGGTGTTTTAAGCGGAATATCTGAAGATGGAAAGAATTTTTTCTATGTAAATCCTCTGGAGGTTCAACCGAAAGTATGTGAAAAAAGGAATGATCATAAACATGTTAAACCAACTCGTCAAAAATGGTTTAACTGTGCTTGCTGTCCACCCAATATTGCTCGCTTGCTGACATCAATAGGTAAATATATTTATTCTAATAATGATAAAGAGATTTATGTAAATTTATATACTGATAGTACTGCTGATTTTTATATCAATAACAAGGATATTAGCCTTAAACAGAGAACAAATTATCCCTGGGAGAGTAAAATTGATTTGACTGTTACGACTAAAGAAATGGTTAAATTTACTCTTGCATTCAGAATCCCCGGGTGGTGTAAGGAAGCGGTGTTTAAAGTAAATAGTGAAAGTATTAGTATTGATAAAATAATAAATAAAGGCTATGTTTCTATTGAACGTATATGGAATAATGGTGATACAGTTGAATTGATCTTGGATATGCCGGTTGAAAAAATATATGCCAATCCTCAGGTACGGGAAAGTATAGGTAAGGTCGCCTTACAAAGAGGTCCAATTATTTATTGTATGGAAGAAGTCGATAATGGTACTAATCTACCGGCAATATATCTTCCTGCTAATACCGAGTTCTCTGTAGAATATAGAGAAGACATACTGGGAGGAGTCATCGTTATAAGTGGTGAAGCTCTCAGACTTGATGATGCAAGCTGGACAGGTAATCTGTATCGTGCCAAAGAAATCAAATGTAAGCCCGTTAAAATTACAGCAGTTCCTTATTATGCCTGGGGTAATAGAGAAGTAGGGGAAATGTTGGTGTGGATAGGGGGAGGTTGTTAACAAAACTTTGGAATCCCACGTTTAAGATATAATAATTTTATTTATTATAATAGGAGGCCAGAATGTTAAACTTAAAGAAAGCAACAATGGTTTTAGATAAGGAATATAAAATCGGTGAGGTTGATAAACGTATTTATGGTTCTTTTATTGAACATCTAGGACGTGCGATCTATGGAGGAATCTATGAACTTGGTCACCCCAAAGCAGATGAACTTGGTTTTCGTAAAGACGTTATAGATTTGGTGAAAGAATTACGAGTTCCCATTGTCCGTTATCCTGGTGGTAATTTTGTTTCCGGATATAACTGGGAGGACGGGGTTGGTCCTAAGGAAAAAAGAAAAAGAAAATTAGAACTTGCCTGGAGAACTATTGAAACCAATCAGGTGGGAACTAATGAATTTATGGAATGGTCAAAACGAGTTAATACGGAAGTGATGATGGCTGTAAATTTAGGAACAAGGGGAGTAGATGAAGCGAGAAATCTTGTTGAGTATTGTAACCATCCAGAAGGAAGCTATTATAGTGATCTACGAATAGAACACGGTTATAAAGAGCCCTATAAAATAAAAACCTGGTGTCTAGGTAATGAAATGGATGGACCCTGGCAGATTGGTCACAAGACTGCAGAAGAATATGGTCGTTTGGCATGTAAAACTGCAAAGGTAATGAAGTTGGTTGACCCTACCCTCGAGCTGGTAGTCTGTGGAAGTTCCCATAAATTTATGGACACTTACCCGAAATGGGAATCCACTGTGCTAGAGCACACCTATGAAAATGTTGATTATATTTCCCTCCATAGTTACTATGGAAACCTTGAAAACGATACTGCTAATTATTTGGCAAAATCACTTGATATGGATGCTTTTATTAAATCGGTGATCGCTACCTGTGATCATATAAAAGCTAAAAAGAGAAGCAAAAAAACCATTAATCTTTCTTTTGATGAGTGGAATGTGTGGTTTCATTCAAGAGAACAGGATAAGAAAATTGAACCTTGGTCTATTGCGCCACCACTACTGGAAGATGTGTATAACATGGAAGATGCTTTGTTAGTAGGAAGTTTGTTGATTACTCTTCTTAAAAATGCAAATCGTGTAAAGATAGCATGTTTAGCTCAACTAGTTAATGTCATTGCCCCTATTATGACTGAAAACTGTGGGAGAGCATGGCGTCAGACAATTTTTTATCCCTACATGCATGCTTCAATATATGGAAGAGGATATGTTTTAAATCCACTTTTAAAATCAGCAAAATATGACAGTAAGGACTATACAGATGTACCTGTGCTGGATTCTGTTGCAGTGGTGGATGAAGAGAAAGATGAAATTACCATTTTTGCGGTAAACAAGGATATAAAAGATGGACTTAATGTTTATTGTGATATAAGGGGGTTTGTAAACTGTAAACTTATAGAACATATTATGCTCCAAAATGATGATGTTAAAATAACAAACTCAAGAGATCACCCATTCAGGGTTGTACCGCAATTTAAAAATGATGATGTTATAGAAGAAGGTTATGTAAATGTTTTGCTACCAAAACTATCTTGGAATGTAATAAGACTATCAACAAAACAAAGTTGATTGTAATTATAGATATAATGCCAATTTCGAACTGGCGTAAAAGGAATCGAATCCCGGCGGTCCGCTTTCTCGCCAGAGTTCTCGGATTGCCGGTCCCCTGTCCCCTTAAATAAACGTTTTTTCAGAGGGGGCAGGGATATAAAAAAATTAGAGGTAATCAGTGGTGGTAAAAAACCTTGACATTTCTTACCCCTACCATTATAATATAAGTAGTAAGTTTAAAATGATAGGGGTCAATATGGCGGTTTATGACAGAGTAGATAAGCGTAGAAGGGCGTTAATTAACGCTCAA
>NMQN01000383.1 GCA_003575245.1 Candidatus Atribacteria bacterium 1244-E10-H5-B2
TGCTTCGGCACCAGAGAGATCTTGATTTGCGGGTACTAGGTTCATCCCGGGGATTCTAGTGGGGATAGTAACATTTTTCAGGTTTAACTCGGAACCTATCAGGATATCATAGATAGTTTTCTCAAAATTATCAGGATTAAATCCCAAACCTAGAGTTAAACCTCCTTGAGGATCTAAATCAATAAGCAAAACTCTTTTCTCTAATTCAATAAGAGCAGCTCCTAAATTTATAGCGGTAGTAGTTTTACCTACGCCACCTTTATTGTTGGCAATAGTAATAAATTTACTCATAGGCATACCTGCTTAGAAGCATAACAGTTTATCATTATAATGTCAAGATAATATGATGGTATAATTATTTAATGGCGTAACTCCCAAAAAATTAGTTGCTGATAAGATTTTTATCTCTTTTTTTTCTCTTTAATCAGACCCTTCATTTAACGAGAAACGTCCTCTTTCCCTTCTGACCCTATCCATCGCTTTGACCTTTGCGATTATGATCAGGTAAAACTCAACCTCGTTATATTTATTTTCTTTTAGGTCCCTAACCAAGGCTTGATAAAATTTATCGAATTCGCTTAAAAAGCTCAATATATCCGGGGGCATTCGAGATCACCTCTTTTTTTGGTAAATTTTTATTTTTATTGCTTAATAAATTATATATTAAGTTTGCTCTTAAAAGAGTAGTAGCAATTTTTCAATGTTTAAAACATCTTACTCCGGTAAAGACCATAATCAGATTATGTTCATTAGCCACTTCTATAACTTCCTCATCCCGTTTCGAACCACCGGGCTGAATAATGGCAGTTACTCCCGCTTGAGCTGCTTCGTCTACTCCATCTCTAAAAGGGAAGAAGGCATCGGAAGCCAGATAGGAGCCTTTCGAACGTCCCTCTGATTTCATAATAGCAATCTTAACTGCATCAACTCGACTCATCTGCCCAGCACCAATTCCTACCGTCTGTTTGTTTTTAGTTAAAATAATAGCATTTGATTTAACATGCTTGGCTACCTTCCAGGCAAATAAGAGCTCTTCTAATCCTTCTTGGTTAGGCTTTCTCTCGGAAACAATTTTTAAATCCCCCACTTTGAGTTCCTTTAGATCTCGGTCTTGAACCAAAAATCCACCACTTATTTTTTTAATCTCTCTAATTTGGTAGTCTCTCTTTTTTAAATCTCCTACTTTTATAATACGTCGATTCAACTTTTGTTTTAATATACTTAAAGCTCCTTCTTCAAAATCAGGAGCTAATATCGCCTCGACAAAGGTAGTCTCATTAATAAGATGGGCCAACTGTAGATTAACCACTTTATTTATTCCGA
Organism: Candidatus Atribacteria bacterium 1244-E10-H5-B2; assembly: GCA_003575245.1. The sequence continues at coordinate 1,324 of NMQN01000383.1, forward strand.
TGATACTCCCATAGGCTGAGAGAGGGTCACCTTCGTAAGCTTTTCGGTAGGCTTTTTCAGTAGTTGATGCACTAGCCAAACCACAGGGATTAGTGTGTTTTATAAAAACTACTGTGGGCTTCTGAAAATCTTTAATTATTTCTAACCCTGCCCCTAAATCGACCAAATTATTAAAAGATAATTCTTTACCTCCTAATTGGATTGCCTCTCCCAGATTAGCCTCATCTATGAAAATTTCCTTATAAAAAGAAGCTGACTGATGAGGGTTCTCCCCATATCGTAGATCTAAAACCTTTTCTCCTATTATCTTTAAAGTGCTAGGGGAAGGGGTTTTCTTTTTTGAATTTGACAAATTTCTTCTTAGATATTGGGCAATAATTCCATCATAAGATGAAGTATGTTCAAATACCTCGAATGCTAATCTCTTTTTAGTCTCCAAAGATATTTCTCCTTGATTTTTCCCTAATTCTTCTAAAATTAGCGGATAATCTTTAGGATTTATTACTACCGCTACATCCGGATAATTTTTCGCTGCTGCCCTTAAAAGGGAAGGTCCGCCAACATCGATATTTTCTATGGCCTCTTCTAAATTGACTCCTTTTTTAGAGATGGTCTTTTGAAAAGGATATAGATTGACAACTACCATATCTATCAGTTCTATTTGCTGAGCTATTAATTGTTTTTGGTGGAGAGGATTATTGCTCTTAGCTAATATCCCACCAAAAATAAAGGGATGCAGAGTTTTAACCCTTCCATCTAATATCTCTGGAAAATTGGTTACCCCAGAAATTAATTTCACTTTGATCTGAGCATCTTTTAGAAATCTCGCTGTCCCCCCGGTAGATATTATTTCCATTCTTAAACTTCTTAAACCTTTAGCAAAATCAACAATCCCTTCTTTATCTGATACACTGATTAAAGCACGTTTTATTTTGGCCATTTCCCTTTTCTCCTTTTATTAATCTTTAGAGGGGAATATTCTTATTTTATAGCTTTTACCGCTATATCTTTTCGATGATACATATTCTCAAAATAAATTTTTTTTATACCCTGATAAGCCTTTTCTTTAGCTTTAGAAATGGTATCATCCCAGGCGGTTATTCCTAAAACTCTTCCTCCTGAAGTAACGACCTTTCCATCTTGAAATTTAGTGCCAGCATGAAAAGCTATAACATCTTTCATCTTTTCCAATTTGTTCAAACCGCTAATAACTTTATATTTCTGGTATTTACCCGGATATCCCCCAGATGCTACCACCACACATACTGCAGAATTATTCTTCCATTCGATATTTATTTTATGAAGAGACCCTTCAATTACTGCATTTAATATATCTATTAAATCTGTTTTTAATCTTGGTAATACAACTTGAGTTTCCGGGTCTCCAAAACGAGCATTAAATTCTAAAACCTTGGGCCCTTCTTTGGTTAAGATCAACCCAGCATAAAGTACACCTTTATATCTTCTCCCCTCCCTTTGTAAACCTTTTATGGTGGGCTTTAAAATTTCTTCTAACACTCTCTTTTTTCCCTTATTGAAATAAAAGGGGACTGGGGAATAGGCTCCCATACCCCCAGTATTAGGTCCTTGGTTATTATCAAATATCTTTTTATGATCCTGGGAAGCAACCATAGGCACCACAGCCTTCCCATCACAAAATGCTAAAATTGATACTTCCTCTCCTTTCAAAAATTCCTCTACTATCACCTGCTCACCCGCTTCTCCAAATTTTTTTAACTCCATTAAAGAATCTAAAGCATCTTTCGCTTGAACCAGATTTTTTATTATAAATACCCCCTTACCCGCAGCCAATCCATCTGCTTTTATTACTAAAGGAAAAGCCTGTTTTTTTATATAATGGAATGCCTCTTCACGGTTGTGAAAGACCTCGTAATTAGCCGTAGGGATGTTATGCTTCTTCATTAAATACTTAGAAAAGACCTTACTTGATTCAATCTCAGTAGCCTCTTTACTTGGACCGAATATCTTTAAACCCCACTGGTCAAATTCATTTACTATCCCTTTCGATAAAGGTAACTCTGGTCCTACTACAGTCAAACCAATCTTTTCTTTTTGAGCAAAATTAGCTAATTTCTCTAGGTTATCTGCATCAATATCTATGCACTTGGCTAACTTAGAAATCCCTGCATTGCCAGGTGCACAATAGACTTGAGAAATTTTCGGACTTTGAATAATTTTCCACACCAAAGCATGCTCTCTTCCTCCGCTACCAATTACCAATACTTTCATTTTGATAAACCTGCCATTCCTTTTGTGTTCTATTTTTATTTCACTATTATTTAATAAAAACCTTTCCTTCTTTTATAATTAATCTACCCCGACAAAATAATTGAATTGCCCGAGGATAAATTTGGTGTTCTACTTTTAGAATTCTTTCCGCCAAAGATTCTTCGGTATCATTATCTTTTACTCTCACTTTCTTTTGTAAAATAATAGGACCAGAATCTATTTCCTCATCAACAAAGTGGACCGTACAACCAGAAAACTTTACTCCACGTTCTATGGCTTGCCTCTGGGCATGTAATCCCGGGAAAGAAGGGAGAAAGGCAGGATGAATATTCATTATCTTATTTTTATAAGTTTCTATAAAATAAGGACTTAAAATCCTCATATAACCAGCTAAAACTACGAGTTCAACGCCCTTTTCTTTAAGATATTCAATAATTTTCTTATCACAATCTTCTCGGCTTTTAAAGACTTTAAAATCAATATACTGTGTTTCAATATTATGTTGTTTAGCTCTTTTTAGGGCAAAGGCATTACGATTATCACTAATAACAATGCTTACTTTCCCCGCAATCTTACCTTTTTCAATAGCCTTAATTATGGCACCTAAATTAGTCCCTCTCCCAGAAGCCAGCACCCCAATACTTATCATCATCTACCTCCTTAATGTAATATTTTGTGCCTGGTACAAAGATGTTACATTAGTAAATTATTACCTGCTTATTCCCCTTTATTACCTCACCGATAATGTAAGAGGTATAATCTATTTTTTTAAGTTCCTCTTTTATCTTTAAAGCCTCATTCTTAGAAACAATTATTATCATCCCAATGCCCATATTGAAGGTAAGATACATCTCCTCATCAGATATTTTCCCTTCTTTTTGAATTAAAGAAAAGATAGGAAGTTTAAGCCAGCTTTTTTGGTTTATCTGGACCGAAACTCCCTTAGGTAAAATACGAGGAATGTTTTCCAATATTCCCCCTCCGGTAATATGGGCTATCCCTAAAATTTTATATTTTTTCAACAGATATAAGAGTGGCTGAACATAAATCCTAGTAGGTTTAAGTAATTCCTCTCCTAGAGATTCTTTTAAAGAAGATATTTTCTCTTCCATTTTATATTGTTTTTCTTTTAATAAAACTTTTCTGACTAATGAAAAACCGTTACTGTGTAATCCATTAGAGGCTATTCCAATAACTAAATCCCCTTCTTTGATTTCTTGGCCATCAATTATCCTGCTCTTCTCTACAATGCCTACTGCAAAACCAGCTAAATTATATTCTCCTTCTGGATAGAATCCAGGCATCTCCGCAGTTTCTCCTCCTAATAAGGCACAATTTGCCATCCTACATCCCTCAATAACTCCTTTTATAAGATCAACGGTCACTTTTTTTGATAATTTACCCGTGGAGATATAGTCCAAAAAGAATAAAGGCTTTGCTCCATAAGTAACAATATCATTAACGCACATCGCCACTAGATCCATTCCCACACTAATATGTTTATCTAAGGCAAAAGCTATTTTTAACTTAGTCCCCACTCCATCAGTACTGGAAACTAACACCGGCTCTTTATACTTCTGGCTGGTCAAAGAAAATAATCCGCCAAAACCACCTATGCTACCTATTACCCCAGGAATAGAAGTTTTACTGATTAATGGTTTTATCTCTTTAACTATCTCATCAGCTAAGGTAATATCCACACCAGCATCTTTATAGGATTTTCCCACTTAATTAACTCCTTTTCACGAGATACGAGATACAAAACTCACACCGGATACTTCCCATCAAAGCAAGCCAAGCAAAAATTATCAGCAGAGATTTCATCAAAAACACCATATAGCCCTTCTATACTCAAATAACCCAGGCTATCTGCTTCTAACCATTTTTTTGTCTCTTCTAAAGTATGCTTTGAAGCCCATAAATGTTCTCTATTTGATGTATCTATTCCGTAAAAACAGGGGAAATAAACAGGTGGAGAACTTATCCGGACATGAACCTT
>NMQN01000601.1 GCA_003575245.1 Candidatus Atribacteria bacterium 1244-E10-H5-B2
TAAGTAGCTTGCCAACAAAATTACAGCGCAGAAAGCAGAAACGAAGAAAAATATCATATAGAAGCTATTTGTGTCAGAAAAAAAGAAAAAATATAATTCTTAGAAATAAACTGGAAATTTTGAAGAATAAACTGGAAAACAATTATATCAGGTAAAAATTACGAGGCGGTCGTTGGGTTTGTTTTCCTTTTTGTTCTTTTTCTCTCTTGAACTAAAACTTAGAAAAAAGATTTTTCTCTCCTGAACTAATGAAATTATTTCAATGGTTCAACTACATATCTGACTTAGAAATTAGGCAAATCAAAAAATCGAATATTAAGTTTTATTGGGTTCTTTCTTTAATTACCACTTTTTTTTCATTTCCTTTTATATTTTTTTAAAGAAAATCAGAACTCCATTTTTGGCTTTTCTGGATCGTATACTCATTTTGTAAAGAGCATTTGTAAATTTGTAAAGAGCTAAAGTCGATTTTTTTCGCTTGTTTGGAGTCTGACGCTTCTTGTATCCTTTCTTTAAGAGTTAGTAAGCCTCCGGTGGGAATTGAACCCACGACCGGCTGATGTCTTGAAACTTGAATAGTTTATACAAGTCAGCTGCTCCACCGCTGAGCTACGAAGGCTTAATTAAGTGTATCTTAAAATCTTCTATTCTTATATATAATAAAAACAAAATTGATTTGAACTTTATGATTTTTAAAAAAAAATATAAAAAAAATTTAAGATTTAATCTTATTCTTTATTAAACTTAGCTTCTTAACTCGTAATCTAAAGGATCGATTTTTCTAAAAATTAAGTAGCTTGCCAACAAAATTACAGCGCAGAAAGCAGAAACGAAGAAAAATATCATATAGAAGCTATTTGTAAACAAAACGAAAAGAGCAAAAAGACCTGCACCGACAATTGTACCTACGGTTTGACCCAAATTTGCTAGTGAAACTAATGTTGCAAAATATGTACTTTTAAGTTTAGGATAGTAATTCTTTGATAAATCTCCGCGTACTGTTTGATTTACTACAGTTAAAGCGTTTTGAAGAGCACCTAGAAAGAACAGAAATATCATTCCAAATATTAACGGAACAATTTCGCCAGTTAATAATGCAAAAGGTATGACTAATATTAAAAAAGATGGAATATATGTTAAGTAGATGTATGAAAGAGTCTTTTTACGGCTTCGGTCACCAAATTTGCCTGCAATAAGAGAACCAAAAACTATGCCAAACCCATTAACAAGGTAAAATATCGAACTCCACGCTTGTAAATCAACGGCACCCCCTCCAACAATCGTTAGTAACGTTTCACTGACATCGATAATGCCCATGGCAATTAACACAAGGTACATAAAGAAATTTAAAAGCATAACTGCTGGAATGCCTGCCAAGAAAGTATACATAAAGACTTTCCAATTTCGCTTTTTTGTAACAATTGTCAATAAATCCAATCCAAATTCCTTCGATGACCTCTTTTCAAGAGGAGGTTCTTTGACAAGGTAGGGAAAGACGCTAGATAAAATCACTAAAACTCCCGTTACGATAAATAAGACGGGTACAATATTTAAAGCTAAAAAAACCAATGCTAAAAGCATTCCTCCCGCACCGTAACCTAAAAACATCATAGTCCAAGTATATCCTTGAACTCGTGCTAACTTTTCTTTAGGTGTAACATCGAGAATTAAACCGTCTAAGGCGGTATCTGCAAAAGCCATTCCTAATTGCGTCATAAAGTAATATATTGTCAACCAAAGATAAATCTCATTAACAGGTAGATAAAATGCCATTGCGATCCACCAAACACCTCCAAAGACACCAAAACTAAGTATCCACGGGAATCGTTGACCATACTTTTTAGAACCCCATCTATCGTTGAATACTCCCACAATCATTTTAATTGTCCAAGGTAAGCTCCCTATTGATAAAATGACTAACCATATAGCAATATCATACGACCCACCTAATGTATGTGCTAAGTACTGAGGAAAGAACAGAAATGGAATTCCTTGAGAAAAATCTTCACAGAGATAAAAGAAGACAAAAATGTACGTGTATTTTTTACTATAATTAACATCTGAATTCATAAAAAATCTTATGTTTTTTTTCTATTTAAATGTTTAGAGTATAAAAAGGAGTTTTATATGTCTATTTAATTAGTTTTACGTAGTTGAAATGTATTTAAACAAAATAAATTCACAAAATAAATATTATTAAAATGTTTTATTAAAACTAATAAATAGAAGATTTGTCGAAATTGAAAGACAATTTAATCAAAAAGCTTCTGAAAGTTAAGGATAGCACTAGCGTAAAAGTACGGTTTAACGATACAGATGCGATGGGAATTGTCCATTTTAAAAATTATATAGTTTATTTTGACGATGGATTTGTTAGTTTTATGAATAGCCTTTTATCTCCAAAAAGGATAGAGGATACTGTCCATGAAGGGACTGTTTTTGGGGTTAAAAAAGTGGAGATAACCTACCAAGGTTCAGCTAAGTTTGGCGATTATGTTATAGTCGAAACTCAGATAAAAAAAATAGGAACATCGTCTATTACCTTTCAACACGAGCTTTTTAGAGAATCGGATAAAACTCTAATAGCTAGTGTAGAATGCGTGAGATTAGCAATGGAACTTAAAACAAATAGATTGCTCAATGTGGTTGATTTTTTTGCTAATTATTTATGATTTCCATCAATTATTCTGTAATTATTAATTGTAAAGAAAAAGTATTAAGAAGTTGAAACTTTAGGAGCAGGAATAAACACTTTCCTAAGTCCTGTCCGTTGTAGTTCTATAGCATCTTCGGGACAATTATTAGCGCACACTCCACAGCCAATACATCTTTCTTCGTTAACGATAGCAGTAGCTTCTTCTAAATCAATTGCATCCATTGGACATAATTCTAAACACGTACCGCATCCAACGCAATCGATTTCACTAACATGTGCGATATAAGAAATATAAGTATGAGTAGGGGAAGCGCCATTATAAAATGCTTGAAGGTTCTGGCAGCAACAACGGCAACAGTTACAAATTGCGAGCTCTTCCATAAATGGATCTCCTTTTACATGAAAAGTTTTATGAATTAACCCTAAATCTTCTGCTTTCTTTAATATCTTTAAAGCCTCTTTCTTAGAGATCTTCTTAGCAAAACTTTGATCTATTGCAAATTTAGCAGTTCTGCCAAAACTTAAACAGTTCTGCCGTGGAGCATTAATTTTGCAAGGATCTTCTAGTAAATCTTTAAAGTGTCTGCAATAACAATGTGAAACGCCAATAATTTCGTATTTTTCTATGATTTTTCTTACTTCTTCTTCGGGTAACGTTAATTCTTCGTGTGGTTCTATTTGTTGTTCAATAGGGACCACCCTATCGATAGGAGGTGCGTTTTTAAACGCGTTCATTACAATATCATAGTTTTTTCGAGTAATTTCTGCTTCATCTTTAAACAACTGTTCCCATAGTTTCGCTAGTTTCTTTTGTTTTGCTCCCGTTTCACCTCGCATGAGAGTAAATTCCAATAATCCCGGTAGAAAAGCCACTAAACGATAAACCATCACACCAGTAGTCCTACTGGGTATAGCCGTTATCATTCCGATGTGCATTAACTCATTTAGCATTATGTTTAATGATGCTTCATCTAAATCAAATTTAGATTTAATTTGGTCCCGATTAAGAGATTTTCGAAACTTTAAAAGAAATTTTAATTGTTCTTCGTTTATCAATGCCTTTAACAATTCGATAAGGGTGTCATTAATGGGTACAGGTGGACCTCCTGCCTTTAAAATATTTCTTGCAAGTTGATACCATAATTTATCAGTCATCTATTATCCCTTATTTTAAGTTGTTGTTATCCTTGGAGGCGGAACAAAAACCTCTCTATTTCCAGTTCTTTCTAAGTTTTAAATTTTCTTAGTTATTACACTTCAGAGAAATAATTTAAGTTTTTGTTTTTAATTTTTGAAAAATAGACCATTTTTATATTTATTTTTCGTAAAAGTCGTCTAAAGTGGATTGAGTTTGCAACTTATTAAGATAATCTTGATAAGTAAATACCGATCGCTTATATAACATATCTCTTAACCTTGAAATTCGATTATTAACCTCTGTGAGAGAAAGACCATCACTTTTATATTTTTGCTCCAATAAAGACAAGAAAGTCTCTATAATACGAACTTGCATTCCGCGATCATTTTTAAATCTATTAATATTATTGGGATGGAGAGAATATGGAATGCGTATTAATATGATGTTATTATCTATACTTAGTTGGTCTTTTTCTCTGTCAAGCTGAAAACCCCATTTAAAATCATCGTATGTCCCATGGTATTTAAGAACCTGCTGGAAGTGCTGTACCTCGTCATACTCAAAAGCTAAGTTTATTATCTCACCAAATAATTTCAATTCTACATACCCATCAAAATGCATATGTCCTCCCTTAGAGCTTTTAAGCCAACTAAAAGTTTTATGGTGTTCAAAATTCTTCTTAAAAAGGTGCATGAAAAGGAACAAAACGTAATTTTCCTCATTATATTTGGAGCATTTTGGGCACCATAACCTTTGATATATAACAGCTTTCCCAGTTTTTTCAAACGATATTCCACACACACCACATTCCCATTTATACTTATTCGCAGTGGATATCCAATGGTCAGATAAAAATTTACCGGGACGACCCGTTTTCTCAATTCCTACTATTTTAGCGAATTCTATTGCATCTTGTTTAGAATAACTTCTAGAAAAAGTAGCCATACCTTCAAGGAGAATACTGTTATATGTTTTAGTGCTTAAAAAACCTTGAATTATTTTACTTACATACCGATAATTATTTGGAACTCTATACCCTAGCTCAATCATTCGATCCCTAACCTTAGAAGGTAGTTTTAGCTCTCTGAATAATTTTACCATGAGAAGTGCTTCAGACTTAGAAATGCGATAAACTTTATTTTTCATTATATTGGTGTACTCTGGCTTACCCATAATAGAGACAAGTCTTCTTTTGAAAGTAGAGGGGGAGGGATTTTTACCACTTTCTCTACAAAAAATCTTATGAGATTGTGCTAATCCATGAACGACATATAATTCTACCCAATGAATCATCTCGGTTATTGAATAAGATAAAAAGGACTCTTTATTTTTAACTATAGATTCGAAATAGTTTTTACCTAAGGCTTTTACTAAATAATTTAGTAGTGTTATAGTCCTTGGTACCTCAATACCTTCCCTATTAAGTACTTCCCTAACTTTTTCTGTATCACGATGTGCTTCAAATAATTCTAACCAATGCAACTTTTTAAGAACGCCATCTGGAAGCAGTTGGACAGATGAAGGTGCAGCTAAATTTCTTACTTGAGGGGGACCAGAATTGTTCTTAATTATGAAAGGTTCTTCATTTCTGTTAAAATCGTCCATATTCACGCTAGTTTTTGAACTTTCAATCTTTATTTTATCTACAGATTTTAGATCATCTCTAATTATACGATCAAATTTGTTAAGACTCTCATCATTCCATTTCATGGATATAATAAGATACACCTTACTTATTAACCATCGGGAGTATATGATGAAATCTTCCCGATACTGTCGGTTGGATTGAATCTTAGCCTGCAATTGTTTCAGATAGCGTTCAAATTCCTCCTTAGAGATTTCATGTAGGTTCTTTAAGAAATCAGCCTTAATTCGCATATTCTGAACATGCCTTATAGACATATAGAGGTCGTTAATGGCATTTTCAGGTACTTCCAAGCCACTGAGATCGATTTGCCCTTTGCTTTCTAAATGTAGTGCATGAAAATAAGTAAGGCGAGAAAATACAATAATGAAATTACTCTTAAAGATTAGTGGAAACTCCTTGTCGTAAAAAATGCGGCCAATTGGGTAATGTAAAGCGTCTGGGTTGCTTTCTAAATCTTTTTGAGGCTTAGTAGGTGTATCATTGGTATTATTAGAGGCGTTTTTAATAATTTCGGCATGATTAAAATTATATTTGTTTTGAGCTATTTTTATTAAATCTCCACAATTTTCGCAGTAGACATCGTTCCTATCATCTTTGATTTTTTTGAGAATATCGTCTGAAAAAGATGAAGAACAAAATCTGCATTGGTTTGAATTGATATCATCTTCGATCATACACTTTATTCTTGACGATTCTATTTAAAAGAAAAATATTTTTAAATAAAACTTTAAACATTGAGGATTTAGTTATGAAGCTATATTTTGAATATTTAAATATTTTAAAATTAACTTTATTCATAATTGAAGATATTGAATGATGGTATGATTCTGTACGATAACTAACATTATTTAAGTTTCTATGTTAATATTTCACATCATTTTTATCCTCGGAGGCGGAACAAATACTTCTCTATTTCCAGTTCTTCGTAATTTAATAGCAATTGAATTGCAATGATGAACACATACGCCACACCCTATACATCTACTTTCGTTAACAACAGCAATAGCATCTTCCAATTCAATTGCCTCCATTGGACATTTCTCTACACATGTTCCGCAACCTATGCATATATCATCAATCACTTTTGCTAAATAACTAGTATAGCAATGGTATGGCATAATGCCGTTCCAAAATAAAGAAAATATACCACAACAACATTTACAACAATTGCAAATAGCTTCTTCGTCTAATTCTGGTTTGAGGTGAGTATGGAACGCTTTATGGACGAGTCCTTCGTCTGATGCCTTATTAATTATTTTTATTGCTTCTTCCTTTGAAATTTGGTTTCCAAAGTTATGTTCTATCGCAAATTGTGCGCTTTTTCCTAACAATAAGCAGTTCAATCTTTCGTTTGTAACTTTACAAGAGTCCTCTAATAGATCTTTCTCATGTCGACAATAGCAATGAACGAGAGCAATATCCTCGTATTTATTTATTATTTTTGAGGCTTCTTCATACGGTAGTATTTTATCAACTGGAACATCCTCAATTTCTTCCTCAACGGGTACGACTCTTGTAATAGGTGGAAATTTTTTAAACTGAGGGACAATGTGATCGTAGTTTCTTTGAGTTCCTTCACTCATTATTTCAAACATTTTGTTAAAAAGGTGCGCCAGTTTTTTTTGTTTTTCTCCTGTTTCGCCTCTCGTAAATTGCATTTCAAATAAACCAGGAAAGGGGCCCAGCAGCCTATATACCATTATTCCCGTTCTCCTGCTTGGAACGCCTACTACGACTCCGTTATCCATTAATTCGTTTAAAGTCTGGTTTAGGACCTCGTCATTTAAAGTTGTTTTTTCTCTTATCTCATCTATACTAAGAGAAGGTTTTTTAAAGATTGCAATGAAATCTGCTTGTTCTTCAATCATTATTAGTTTTAGCAATTCAAGAAGAGTATCATTAACAGCCATAGGAAGTTGTCCAGCTTTAACTATCGTTCGCGCCGCTTTATACCAAATTTTTTTACGATCTTTAACCATTTTTTATAATCCCCTTAGTAATACCTAATCCTAATTAAACAGATTGTAAAATGCTTAATTTAATTAAAATTCTATGTTATGTTATAAAAAGATTATTTTTTAAACTAGCGATATTAGCAATTATTAAAGCGGTTCTCTTACTAAATAATAAATCTTTTCAGATTCGCATTTTGGACAATTTGTCTTGCGTTCTTGCGAGGCTAGTTCATCTTCCCACTCTTCATTACAATTTAGGCACCCATAGCCCTTAAAACCCTGTTTAAAATTAATATTCCCCCCATAAACACGTATATCTTTTCCTTCAATAAGAGCTTGAGTGATTTTTTGATGAGCTTTATCCAAAATCCTAGAAAATGTTGGTTGAGATACACCCATTTTTTCTGCAGATTCCTTTTGATTCAAGGAAATATAATGCTTCAATCGCATTGCTTCGAATTCTGCGACCGTTAAACCAACAAAATCCACTAATAATGGGTCTCTTCTCTCAGATTGGAAGTAAAAATTATTTGGCGTACTTTTTACCTGTCTCATCCTTGTACGACGACCCATTTTAACACAACACTATTATTATTAAAATTTTTAATAATTATTCGCAATTGATATATTTATTTATGAAAAATATTCATTTTAAATATTGGGTTATACAATATAAAATACAATAACTATATTTATCAAAAAAATTTGGTTGATCAAATGGCGACAAGCGAAAATGAATATAAATTGATTTATACAGGTATTTTTTCTTCTTTATATTTTACTCAAGGAGTTATACTCAGAGTATATTTACTGTAATTATACCTGTATATCTGTTAAAAAAGCTTGGTTCAGTTGACACGGCGGCTCTTTCGTTCATGTTTTCCATTATTTTAACGCCTTTTATTCTTAAATTGATATATGGCTTATTAAGCGATAGATTTGGTTCGAAAAAACTTGGTAGAAGGAAACCATAGATATTAGGTTCCACCAGTTTTACAGGAATTATGTGGATAATATTATCATTATTAATTCCCTTTTTACTTGATTCAAATCCTTCAGGAATTCTTGGTTATATAACTTTACTTGGTTTTATAATAATTTTAGGAGTAGCGATTTCGGATACCGCAATGGACGGATTTATTCTTGATATTTGTCCAAAAGATAAATTAGGGCGTACTACAGGAACAGTTTGGGCATTTAGATCTGTGGGAATAATAATTGGAGGTCCTTTAATTTTGGTCATTATTCAATTTATACAATTTGAATTAACCCTAATTGTAATTAGTATCCTTACAATTCTATTTGGGCTTTTAACTCTGAAAATACCTCACACAACTATTACTGAAAAAGTAAGATTGGGAAAAAATCTTAAATCAATGTTTAAGAGGGGCGAAAACTGGAAGCTGTTTGGGTTTTCGTTTTTTATGGCAATTGTAAGTGGTGTTATATTTACAATGATTTCACTATACGTATTAGTACAAGCGGGCGTTGTTGCCGGTGAAGGCGCTACCCTTGATTTATTAGAAGAAGATATAAGCCTATACAACCCTCAGGCTATAATAACATTAATTATAGGATTAGGGGTTATTATAGGCGCGTTTGTAGGAGGTTCAATTGCAGATCGCAAAACAAGAAGGTTATCCGTTTTTCTATCACTTTCATTAGGAACGATTGCTCTTTTGTTGCAGCTAATTCCTACTGAATGGTTCATTTTACTAGTTTTTACTTTTATTATTGGAGCTTCGAGTGGTTGGAACAATTCAAGTTTTTCGGCTGTAGCAAGTGAATATTCAAAGCAATATCCTGAAGCAACAAGTACATTTTATTCTATTTGCACATCTTTTGCCAATTTAGGCATACAAACAGGGTTAATTCTTACCGGAATAGTGTTTAGCACTTTATCTAGTACGGTAACAGATATTAGGAATATTTTTGGAGTTGTCTTTATCATGATGATATTCCTTCTTAATCTTGCGTTAATTCCTTTCTTATTAATGGATCGCAAACAATATGAGTATAAGTTAAATAAAGGAGAACAAATACTATCTACCCAAAAATCATAAAAACTTAAATATTATTTTTTTTTATTTTGATATTTTTATTTAATTTCTTCTTAATCTAATAATTAGTTTAATATTTGCAAATTCTTTTCATAAGATTTTTAACTGTTTATAAATGAAGTAATACAAATTTTAATTCTCTAAAATTTATGTGGTGTTTAAAATTAATATAAAATACGCTAATAGAATTAACAGATTACCGCCGTATATTTTCGTTGAAATTGAAAAATTGAAAAATGAAAAAGAAAGGCAAGGAATTGACTTAATATCATTAGGCATCGGAGATCCAGATTTAACAACTCCAGATTTAATTCTTAACGAAATAATTAAACAAGTACGATATCCAGAAAATCAAAATTATCCAACTAGTATGGGTGAACAAGATTTTAGAGAGGCAGTTCAGAGATGGTATAAAGTAAGATTCAATATAGAATTTGATGTGAATAATGAGGTAAGTAATTTAATTGGGGGAAAAGAAGGTATAGCCAATATAGCAAGAGCTTTTGTTAACCCGGGAGATATTGTGTTGTGTCCTAGCCCGGGATATCCTGTTTATGAAAACGGTGCTACAAAATTATGCGATGGAGAACCATATCTAGTACCGTTATTAGAAGAAAATAACTTTCTACCGGAATTTGAAACCATTAATACTAGTATTCTTAAAAAAGCTAAATTGATGTATTTGAATTACCCCAATAATCCAACTGGAGCTACTGCACCTAAAGCGTTTTTAAAAAAAGCAGTTGACTACGCTGAAGATTATAATTTTATTATTGTTTATGACAATCCTTATTCTGAGTTCACTTTTGAAGATTATATTGCCCCCTCTCTCTTACAAATAGACCAAAATCACATAGAACTTAATAGTGCGTCAAAAATGTTTTGTATGACGGGATTTAGATGTGGATGGGCAGTTGGACATGAAGATATAATTAAGGGAATTAGAAAAGTAAAATCTCAAATTGATTCTGGAAGTCCAAAATTTATTCAAAAAGCTGTTATTAAAGGTTTGAGCGAATACACATCTGAAAAAAAGCCCAAAATTGTAAAAGAAATTATAAAAACATATGAAAGAAGGCGAGATGCGTTAATAAAGGGTCTCAATGAAATAGGATGGAAAACTGAAAAACCAAAAGCAACTTTTTATGTATGGTCTCATATACCTGAAGGAGAAACTAATAGTATGGATTTCGTAAAGAAATTGATAGATTTTGGAGTAGTTCTCACTCCTGGAGCAGGATTTGGTAAGTTTGGAGAAGGTTTTGTAAGATTTGCATTAACTCAACCAATCAATAAAATAAAAGAAGCTTTAGAAAGAATAGAAAAAATAATTAATTAAAAAGAATTAAAAGTTATTTAGATAAATTTTGATATTTTTTTCTCAGATAAGCTATTCTTTTCTGATCTTCGCTTTCAATTATACCAGGATAGGCATCTGAGATATCAAGCATCATCATGACGGGGGCATTATCAGAATTCCAATCTTTATAATATTCTAATATCATATCAGGTTCTATTTTTCCGGCCATTTCTTTTTTTCACCTCCTTTTTATAATTTAAATTTTTACGCAGAAAATTAAACCCCCATTCCACCTTTTTCTAAAAAATTGAGAAAGTATTACACTAAAAGAATAAATCCAAACAATTCAAAAGAAAAAGAGTAAGAAAAAGGATTTATAGACGAGTGTACACTAATAAATATTGTGGGTTTTTTTTCCCATCTGTTTTGATTTTAAGGTTTTGCTTTGTCATTTTTGTCAAGAGCGAGATATCATAATTCTTTAAATCAATTGAACAATAAATTAATTTATAAGAATAAAATGGATATTCTTAATTTTTATTATAAATTGAGACCGATGGATAAAAAAATTGTATTGGTAGGCGCGGGTAGTACCTCATTTGGGCCTTCTACTTTCTTAGATCTTTATCAAAGCGATGTTCTAAGCGGATCAACCGTTGTATTACACGATATCAATAAGGAACACTTAGAAATCATTTTTGAGTTAATTGAAACTGAAAATAAGATCCATAATGATAAATTCAATGTTGAACACACCACAAACCGCAAAAATGCTTTGAAAGGAGCAGATTTCGTTATTAGTTCTATCGAAGTTGGAGATCGCTTTAAATTGTGGAGAGAAGATTACGAAATTCCTAGAAAGTATGGATCTACTCAGATATTAGGAGAATGTGGTGGCCCTGGAGGAACTATACATGCTTTTAGGATTATTCCTCCAATAGTAGAAATTGTGAAAGATGTTGAGGAAATATGTCCCGCTGCGTTTTTCATAAACTTTTCAAATCCTATGGCTAGAGTATGCTTAGCAATCAAAAGAACGGCTCCAAATCTTAAATTTGTAGGACTTTGCCATCAAATCGGATTTCTTAATTATCACATACCTAGAATGGTGAAAAAGAAATTGGATAATTTAAAGTTAAAGCCGTATGGATTAAATCATTTTGGGTTTTTAATGGGGCTCGAGGAGTTAGCTAGCGGAAAAGATTTAATGCCAGAATTTAATAGTAAGGCAAGTGAGTACTTTAAACAGCGCGAAGACAGGTTTGAATTTTCTAACTTAACTTTTGAGGTTTATAAAAGATTTAGCTATTTTCCTATG
>NMQN01000722.1 GCA_003575245.1 Candidatus Atribacteria bacterium 1244-E10-H5-B2
AGATTGATATTGGCCCTTATCCCTTCTTTTTTGGGTTTGCTGCCTATGCCAGCCGGAGCCATGTTTTCCGCTCCTATGGTTAAAGAGATAGGAGATCGGGTAGGGCTTAACCCCGAAGAGGATACTTTTGTAAATTATTGGTTTCGCCATATTTGGGAATTTGTCTGGCCTCTCTACCCCAGCATTATATTGCTTTCCGCCTTATTGGGGGTAGAAGTTCGAGAAATAATAATAGTTCAGTTTCCCATAACTCTCATCGCCCTGATGCTGGGCTTAATTTGGGAGCAAAGATATCTTAAGAGGGATGAAGCAAGTGATAAGAGGGGGGATTTTGTCTTAAATATAAAAAAATTGTTCTTTAGTACCTGGCCCATCCTCTTAGTTATATTCCTGGTTATAATTATAAAGATAGATTTGTTAATTTCACTGATTTTAGTTATCCTATCCTTGGTTTTATTAAACAGGTCTAAAATGAAGACAGAAGTTATAATGGAGATTATTAAAAAAGATATACCCCTAAATACAGTAGTTTTAATAGCAAGCATAATGATCTTTAAGAGAATGTTGCAGGCCACTGGAGCAATTATGGTTATCCCCGGGTTTTTTACTGAATTAGGCGTCCATCCTCTGATTATCCTGTTTTTCATTCCCTTTTTGATTGGGATGCTTACCGGGATTGCTTCTGCTATTGTCGGAATAGGCTTCCCGGTCCTTCTTCCCTTTATTGTTACCCAGGGAGAGGTTAATCTTAATTATGCTATGTTTGCCTTTGTTGGCGGTTATATGGGGCAGATGCTTTCGCCCATGCATCTGTGCCTGGTAGTAACTAATGATTATTTTAAGGCAGATATGGGGAAAATATATAAAATGCTAATCCTGCCTTTAATAATCGTTTCTTTGAGCGCTCTCGTTTTGGTAATAGTTAGAACATAGTTCAGAAATATTCAAAAAGAAACAAAACAATAAATTGCAGAAAGAATGAATTGGTGAAATTGAAGTGACTGAAATTATAAAATTATTAGTAGTAATTGCAGTAATTATTTTCTTAATAAGAAAAAAATGGAATTTAGGATATATTATACTGCTGGCCTCCTTGTTAGTAGGAGTGTTCTTTGATTTAAGCCCGATTCAAATAGGGAATAATTTCATTTTAGCCTTGATTGACCCGACCACTTTAAAGTTAATCGGAATAATTGTACTGGTTTATATCCTAAGCGGCGTTTTAAGAAAAGTAGAAAGCTTAAGAGATTTAGCCGATTCCCTTCAGGGACTGGTTAAAGATTATAGGCTTATATTGGCTTTTATCCCGGCTTTATTAGGCTTGATTCCCATGCCCGCAGGGGCGATATTTTCTGCTCCTATGGTTAAAGAGATAGGAGACCGGGCAGGGCTTAACCCCGAAGAGGAGACCTTTGTAAATTATTGGTTTCGTCATATTTGGGAATTTGTCTGGCCTCTATTTCCGGGTATCATATTATTTGCCAGCTTATTGAAAGTAGAAATTCAGGGAGTTATTTTAGTTCAATTTCCCTTAACTATTGCAACTGTAATAGTTGGCTTTGTTTGGGAATATAAAAATTTAAGAAAAGATACCACCCTTATTGATAAAAGAGATATTTTATTAAATTTAAAAAAATTGTTTTTTGGAGTCTGGCCCATTCTGCTTATTATAATTATGGTGCTGGGGGCAAAAACAGATCTATTGTTTTCTTTGGTAATAGTGATTTTGTCTTTAGTTTTTTTGAATATAAAAAAATTAAGTCTAAAAATATTAAAGGAAATTATTAGAAACGATATAGACTTAAATGTGGTGATTTTAATCGTCAGTATTATGATTTTTAAAAGAATGCTCCAGGTTTCGGGAGGGGTAGAGATAATCCCGGAGGCATTTGCTAAATTAGGAATCCATCCCTTTGTTGTTTTATTTATTATTCCCTTTTTTATCGCTATAATGACTGGGCTAGGTACCGCAGCACTGGGGATAGGACTACCGGTCCTACTTCCGATAATTGTTGTTCAAGGAGAAACAAATCTATATTATGCTATGTTAGCCTTTACTGGTAGTTTTTCGGGAGTAATGATTTCCCCCATGCATTTATGCTTAGTGGTTACCAAAAATTATTTTAAAGCAGATATGGGGAAAATATATAAAATGCTAATTCCACCTTTAATAATCGTTTCTTTGAGCGCTCTCGTTCTGGTAATAGTTAGAACATAGTTCAGAAATATTCAAAAAGAAACAAAACAATAAATTGCAGAAAGAATGAATTGGTGAAATTGAAGTGACTGAAATTATAAAATTATTAGTAGTAATTGCAGTAATTATTTTCTTAATAAGAAAAAAATGGAATTTAGGATATATTATACTGCTGGCCTCCTTGTTAGTAGGAGTGTTCTTTGATTTAAGCCCGATTCAAATAGGGAATAATTTCATTTTAGCCTTGATTGACCCGACCACTTTAAAGTTAATCGGAATAATTGTACTGGTTTATATCCTAAGCGGCGTTTTAAGAAAAGTAGAAAGCTTAAGAGATTTAGCCGATTCCCTTCAGGGACTGGTTAAAGATTATAGGCTTATATTGGCTTTTATCCCGGCTTTATTAGGCTTGATTCCCATGCCCGCAGGGGCGATATTTTCTGCTCCTATGGTTAAAGAGATAGGAGACCGGGCAGGGCTTAACCCCGAAGAGGAGACCTTTGTAAATTATTGGTTTCGTCATATTTGGGAATTTGTCTGGCCTCTATTTCCGGGTATCATATTATTTGCCAGCTTATTGAAAGTAGAAATTCAGGGAGTTATTTTAGTTCAATTTCCCTTAACTATTGCAACTGTAATAGTTGGCTTTGTTTGGGAATATAAAAATTTAAGAAAAGATACCACCCTTATTGATAAAAGAGATATTTTATTAAATTTAAAAAAATTGTTTTTTGGAGTCTGGCCCATTCTGCTTATTATAATTATGGTGCTGGGGGCAAAAACAGATCTATTGTTTTCTTTGGTAATAGTGATTTTGTCTTTAGTTTTTTTGAATATAAAAAAATTAAGTCTAAAAATATTAAAGGAAATTATTAGAAACGATATAGACTTAAATGTGGTGATTTTAATCGTCAGTATTATGATTTTTAAAAGAATGCTCCAGGTTTCGGGAGGGGTAGAGATAATCCCGGAGGCATTTGCTAAATTAGGAATCCATCCCTTTGTTGTTTTATTTATTATTCCCTTTTTTATCGCTATAATGACTGGGCTAGGTACCGCAGCACTGGGGATAGGACTACCGGTCCTACTTCCGATAATTGTTGTTCAAGGAGAAACAAATCTATATTATGCTATGTTAGCCTTTACTGGTAGTTTTTCGGGAGTAATGATTTCCCCCATGCATTTATGCTTAGTGGTTACCAAAAATTATTTTAAAGCAGATATGGTGAAAATATATAAAATGCTAATTCCACCTTTAATAATTATTTCTTTGAGCGCTCTCGTTCTGGTAATGGTTAGAACATAGTTCAGAAATATTCAACAAAATAAGAAAATTGCAATAATTTCATTGTATTGTATGGGAATTCCCTTTTTCTCTCAATACTAAATTTTAAGTTTTAGTTTTTGCTTCTTTATCTTTTCATTTTGCTATATAGTATAATATAGTATGTGAGATAAGAAAGATGAAGCTCAACAGATAAAAAAATATATTTGAATTTTAAGTTTTGAGCTATGGATTTACGTTTTGCGCTTTTCGCTATACACTATACGCTCCACGATAGGTTTATTCACCATCGACTAATTTATCTGTGTAATCATATTGTATGTAAAAAGGGGGATGAGAACATGAGAAAGTCACCCAAAGAAATAGAGATAGAAAATGAAATATTGGCAATGTTGAGCGGGAAGCCGGCCCTAGCTGCCTCCTTTATCTTTAATGACAAAGAAGCCGAGGCTATGCAGAATTATGCTAACGTAGTTTCTATAAAAAGATTGGGTTATAATGATCACGGACCGGTACATATGCGAAAAACCGCCCAAAATGCCTTAATTATGTTTGATATATTACATGAAGCGGGGATTAAATTTAGCATAGAGGATGAGAATATTGGTACGGCAGAAGATAGTAAAGTAGCGGTATTAATATCATCTTTATTACACGATGTCGGTATGTCAGTGGGTCGGGAAAATCACGAGCTGTTGGGGGTTGTTTTTGCTATGCCAATTATCGAGAGAACTTTAACCGAGATTTATACTGGAGATGTTGAAAAGAAAACCATCATCCAATCTCTAATCGTTGAGGGCATTGCAGGACATATGGCTACCCAGGATATTCATTCCCTGGAAGCCGGGCTTGTATCAATCGGAGATGGATGTGATATGGAAAAGGGTAGGGCACGGATTATTTTTCTCTTATCCCGTGCACCTAAAGTAGGGGATATCCATAAATATTCTGCCCAATCTATTCAGAAGGTGGAAATTATAAAAGGAAAAGAGAAACCGATTAGAATAATTGTAGAAATGACTGAGTCGGTCGGTTTTTTTCAGATAGAGGAGGTACTTTTCCCAAAGATATTATCTAATCCGGTAAAACCACATATCGAGCTTTATGGCAAAGTAACAGGAGAAAAGATGCGACGCTATTTGTAAATTCGTATCTCGTATACCGCATGTCGTATATAGAAAAAAACTAAAAACGAAAAGTGCAAAGCGTAAAACCATAGCTCAAAATTAAAAATTAAGGGGAAAAAGGAGTCGTATTCCAGGAACCAGAAGTAGAGGCGTATTGCATGCGCCCTTAACGATATGTACAAAACTGTAGGACAGGTGTCTCGCCTGTATCTGAATTAAGGTAGGGGTTCGATTCATCGAACCCGATAAAAGAAATTACCAAAATAACCCAGAGGGATGAATCCTCACCCTACACAAAAACAATACAATATCTGGAAATGTTTAGAGTTTTGAATTATGGTTTTTCGCTTTAAGTTTTAACTTTTTAGCTAAATAGTGATTGCTCATAGTATAAATAAACAAGCGAGAGGATTGTCCTGCTATATACTAATGAATATATACTATATTATTAACGGCTAAATTAATTGGGCAATTGGTGAATAGGTAAATTGGGGAATTAATATAAGCCAGCCAACCAGTCAACTAATATTAGGAGAATATTATGCAAAAGAATAATCTTTATTACCAAAGTACCCGGGGGGACAAAAAGAGAGTCTTATCCGCAGAGGCAATTATTAAAGGCATTGCCCATGATGGGGGATTGTTTGTTCCCGAGGCCATTCCCCAGATAAATAAGGATTTATATAAATTAATAAGTATTGATTATAAAGAATTAGCCTTTTTGATAATGAAGGAATTTTTAACTGATTACCCTCAAGATGAGTTAAAAAATTGTATCAACAAAGCTTACGATAGTAAGTTTGATACCGAGATTATTGCTCCTTTAAGCAAAAAGACGGGAGCATATTTTTTAGAACTTTATCATGGTCCGACCCTGGCTTTTAAAGATATGGCCTTATC
The DNA here is from genome assembly GCA_003575245.1 of Candidatus Atribacteria bacterium 1244-E10-H5-B2. The sequence continues at coordinate 5,510 of NMQN01000722.1, forward strand.
CCTACTCCCGCATCTTTTAAAAAAAGCTGCCCGAAA
>NMQN01000443.1 GCA_003575245.1 Candidatus Atribacteria bacterium 1244-E10-H5-B2
TATGTTAAACGACCGGCCACGGAAAACTTTAGGTTTTTTAACTCCGCATGAGGTCTTCGGTAAATTGTTGCATTAGCAACTTGAATCTACACAGACACCTATTTATCAACTTTCTTCTTAGGTCTTCCTTTCGACTTTAACTTAAAAAATCTCTTAAGCTGCCCTTCAAGTCTTTCTATAAAATCATCCGTCCCCAGAGGCCGGCCTGTTCTGGTCTTTTCCCTGATCCTTTTCATTTCATCGGGATTATCAGACGCCTCTATAAACTCCTTCCATTCTTTTGGTTCTTTTTCAATATAATCAAAAAGCTGGTTTGTTCCCAAGGGGTCATCTTGCTTGATTCCGCAATGTATTTTTGCACTTGAGTAGGGCCATAAATATGGTTGCTTAACCAGTTTTGCCCTTGCCGGATTTCTTTCTATATAGCGGGCACAGGCTATCATGTGTCGCTCATCTAAGACACAGGAGAAGAAGCGGCCCTGAAATAGGTGACCACTTACTCTCATTTTGTTATTATAATACTGGGAATACTTCATATTGGTATATTTAAATACCTTCCCCATTGAATCTTCTCTTTGGGGAATCGCCATAAAGTGGACATGGTTTGACATGAGACAGTAAGCTAATATGATCAAATGATATCGCTTACTTTCCTCTTTGAGAAGGGAGAGATATTTTCTTCGGTCGGTATCATCAGCAAATATCTTTTGCCGATAATTTCCTCTTTGGGTGATATGGTGCGGGTAGCCCGCTGCAACGACTCGTGCTATTCTTGGCATACATAAATTATAGGCCTTCGCAGAGGTGATGTCAATAAAAATAGGTGTCTGTCCCTATTTTTTCCCCCTATTTTTTTTCATTGTGATTTGCGGGGATGTGTGCATATGTTCACGATTATTTGGATAATAAAAAGGCCGAGCATGATGAGCCCTCTTGGCAAAGAAGTTTTCCACACCATCACCACAAATCCATAATTCATCGCATAATAGAGACCTAAATAAGGTGTTAATAATTTCCAGTTCTTTCGAAAGGGGATTTTTAAAATATGATCGTATAAACCTTCTAAAGCTAAAAAGGCTAAAAATATTCCCAAAAAGATACTATATTGCACTGCTTTCTGTTCCTGTGAAACTAAAAAAATCCCATAGACCGCCGGAATGGCCAAGAGTAAATAAACCCATCCGATTCGTTTCAGAAGGACCATTTTATCCTTCCGAATCAGAAAGATAAAAATTAAAAATAGATTATTTACAAGCCCAAGGATAAAAAATAATTCTTCTAACATGTAATGTCCTCTTCTTAAGGTGTGATTAATAGATTTTTGTATTTGTATTCAAACTCTTTCACGATGAATAGAACTTTGGGGCTTCACAAGTTCACATTTTCTTCTTCTGTTATCGTTTTACATTTTGTGAAATTGTAAAGCTTGACCCCATTAATCCCCTCTCTAAGGTTAGATAGATCCTTTGGCTTTTGGTGTCCAAAAATCAAAGATTCGGGGAAACACTATGATATCAAGAATGGTTGCTAATATGACCCCCACTCCAAATATGACAAAATCCACAGGATCAAAAGTTTGGCCGAATATAGGAACACCAAAGAATTGTGCAATCTCCGTGAAAGAAGCAACTCCGAACACCAAGATACCTCTGACAATCCAGGACTTCAACAGAGGAAACTTGATAAGACACAATAAGAAGTAGAATCCGAAAGGAACAAGGATGTCGAGCAAATAACCGTTGACAAATTCGGGGTATGGACCTTTGTAATTACTACCCGTAAAGAAATGGATTAGCGCAATCAGGATCATAATACTTGTGATTACTACCTTTTTGTAAATTATTCGATGTGTTCCTTTCACTTACACCACCCCAGACTCTATAATTTAAAATAGGAACACATGTCCCTATTTATTCCAAAAAAACTTTCCTAAGGTCGATTTAATATTTTATGCTCCCCCACAGTTCTAAGAATAATTAACTTCCCTTTTAAGTTAAAGGTGATTCTTAAGCTTTTAGAAGCCCTTGCCTCCCAAATAGAATTTGTTCCTTGGAGTTTTCTTGTCTCCAGAGAAGGATGTTTTAAATCTCTTTCCATCTGTAAGAGGGCTTGATTAATTATTTTTTGAGATTGAGGAGTTAGTTTTTTATAGTCCCGTTTAAACTTGGCTAGCCAGACAAATTTATTTACTGAGTTCATCTATTAGTTCCTTAACATCTTTAACTTCTTTGCCTTTTCCCTGGCGAAGTTCTAACTCTGCTTCTTCTTCGGCTTTTTGATGTTCTTTAGTCCAAAACCACATCTGGCTTTTGTCAATCAGTTCTTTGGGAATTACTTTCAATATATTGCCTTCCATTTGAACTTCCACATAATCTCCGGGTTTACAGTGCAAGACACTTCTAAACTTTGCTGGTATGGTAATTTGTCCTCTGGGATTTATTTTAGTTAAGCTCATAATTTTTACCTCCTATCATAATGTCATAATATCATACTTTCATATTATAATCAAAATATTCAAAATAAGTACATATCCTATTTTTTCTTTGGTTTTATTTTCCATTTTACGATAAAAGTTATATTTTTTTGAAATATAAACTTATTAAATGTATAATCAAAAAGTGTGTTTTGCTTACAGCTTATTACATTTACCCAATTACCCACTCATTTAGCTCATCACTATCTCATGCAAGGAGGTGATTTTATGATCAAATTCTCACTCTTCATCTTAGATATGCAATAAAGACCATTCTATTATCTATTTTAGTTTTAGTTAAAAAAAGAAATGATGAAAGGAATGTATTAATGTATAGAACAATGAAGATTAGAAAATTAAAGAATTATGGTATCCCCTCTTATATTGTAAGCATCTGGGAAAAACATTACTCTCCTTATTTGTTACCGCTGCAGGAAGATGCGGTAAGAAATTATGGGATATTGAATTGTGGAGAAAACGAAATTCACCCTCACCCTGCCCTCTCCCCTCAATGGCGAGGGAACAAAGAAAGCGGGAATGTCAGAGATCAAAACCTTTTGGTTATCGCCCCAACCTCCTCAGGAAAAACCTTCATCGGAGAAATGGCTGCAATAACACAAGCTATTCACCTTCAAAAAACCATCTATTTAAAAGTTCCCTTAAGAGCACTGGTTGATGAAAAATACAGGCATTTTAAAAGCCTCTACAGTCATTGTGGAATGGATATAGTCATCTCTACCCGTGACCGTAATGAAGATGACCATAATATCATCTCCGGGGATTATGATGTTGCGGTGATGGCCTATGAAAAATTTAATTACTTTTGTTTGAGATGTCCTCGTTTTTTAGACATTGTTTCTTTAGTCATCATTGATGAAATGCAGTTGATTAATGACTCAAAATGGGGTCCTCTGCTGGAAAGTATGGTAAACCATATCGATAAAAAGAATAAAAATATTAAGATCATCGCCCTTTCAGCTTTTGTTGAAGGACAAGAAGCTCTCCTAAAATGGTTTCCTGGACGAACCCTTATTTCCTATCAACGTCCGGTGGAACTGCGTAAAGGCATAGTAAGAGATGGTGTCTTTAAATATATTACTTTCAAAGATAATAAAAATTACCAAAAAGAAGTATTTTTTAAACCGGAAGCAGTACGTGATAATTGTTTTAAGGATTATTTGTTAGAGACAGTGAGGTATTTGCTAAAACAGGGAGAATCGACTTTGATATTTTTTGCAACCTGTGATGAGACACAAAAATGGGCTAGGTGGCTGGCATCTCAATTAGAAAGCCCTGCCGCTTCTTGTGCATTAGAAGAACTGGAGGAAATGGAAGATACTTTATCCCGTGATGAATTGAGAGAGACATTGGAAAAAGGGATTGCTCATTATAATCAGAACCTCTCATGGGAAGAAAGGAATTTGATTGAAACTTATCAAAAAAAGGGAGAAATAAAGATTATCTGTGCTACTAACATCATGGCCATGGGTGTCAATCTTCCTTTTAATAATGTGATTATTGCCCTGGATAAAATATATAATGATGAAGGAAATTACCCTCCTAATTATCAGACCAGCCTAACCTTTGCCGCTATTGAAAATATGGGTGGAAGAGCCGGGGTGTTAGAGTTTGGAAGGGTCATCTTTTTGGCTCACTCTCTAACCCTTCAGACAATTTACAATAATATTTATTTTAAATTTTTAAAAGATAATAATTATAAACCTAAAGCAAATAAGCAGTCAATAAATATAGACAATGATTTACTTACTTATCTTTTAAGATTAGCGGTAAATATAAACCTTGATTATGAAAAGTTAAAGAGTCATATAAAAAAAGAGGAATTTGTTTCCCTAAAAAGTCAGAGTAGATTCGAAGATAATAATTTCCTTTCCGGTTACTGGCAGTTTGCTTTTAATAAGGTAAATATCCATAAAAGAATAGAAAAAGTCTTGAATATTTTAAAAGGAAACCGGTTAATTAGGATTAATAGAAATGGTGTTTTATCTCCCACCGACAGCGGTATTTTAATAGCTGCCAAGAGAATTAAAGTAGAAACTTTTCTCTTTTTTAAATCCTGGTTGAGATATTGTAAAAAGGGAGATATTAGTATTCTGGAGATTCTTTTTCTACTGGCTTTAAGCCCGGATGGCAAAGCATTGCCTATCCCCTTTTCTCAAGCCATTAGAGATGATTATAAAAAAGGAATTTACCGATGTGGTTGTAAAAAAAGTTACTGGGATAAACTCTTGCATCTGATCTTTGAACAGGGAGATGAAGATAAGAAACTTTTTCGGGATAAAATTCTAATGAAAAAGGAGAAAGAAGAAATCACCTCTTTAGAAGATTATATCACCCTTAAGAAGACTCATTTATTGTATGATTGGGTGGAGGGAAAAAAGAGTGTTAAGACAATTGAGGAGGAATATGGTCTTTACCGGGGTTGTATCTATAGATTGGGGGAAGGTCTTTCCTGGTTAGCCGATAGTCTGTCAGCGATAGCAGAAAGCGTGGGCTGGGAGAAAAAAATAAATAAAGATTTGAATAAAATAAGGATGTTATCCAACAGATTAGTAGAAGGAGTGCAGGAAGAGGGATTAAATTTGGCCCTGCTATATATGCCCGGTTTAAGCCGATACCATATTAAAAGGTTGGTGGGCGCAGGTTATGGGGATGAGAAGTCTTTGAGGGATGCGAGTGAGGTCGAGTTGGGTAAATTACTTCCGAAAAGATTAGTTCAAAGAATTCAGAAAAAAATGAAGGAAGAAAATAATCATCGGAAAATGACAAAAGAAAAATGGATAGTGCAAGATGATAAATTGAAAACTTTTAAGAAAGTGCCAGAAGAAAGTGGCATTATTTGTGAAACCGGTAATAGGTATAATGTGAGCTCGAGCCCACAAAATAATAATATTAGCGAACGGCAATCAATAACTGCTTCGCCTGTCATATCATTGAAACCTTTATTAGAAATCTCACAACGCCGTTCGGACAGAATTATCTTTGAGGGAAAAGAATTTAAAGTTACTACAATAGGTTTTTCTT
>NMQN01000305.1 GCA_003575245.1 Candidatus Atribacteria bacterium 1244-E10-H5-B2
TTTTTATTAAATTTACTTTCTCTTTTTTTATCAGTTCTTCTTCAAACTTTTGTACTATTTTGCTATTTTTTATCATTTTGATATCCTCATCGTCTATAATTATATTCTATAAAACTATTAAAAATCCTTCTTTTTTATAAAAATAAATTACCAGTTACCTGTTTACAGTTATAAGATACGAAATACAAAGTGCAAGGTGCAAGGTGTGAACTACAGGAAAAAGGTTTCGGTTTCTAATTGTTAGATAGGGCGTATGGCGATACGCCCCTACAAGAATTAAAAAATCAATCATTGGTAGCAGGCAATTTCAAATACCTAAATCAATCTAATAGCAAATTCAGGGCATATCGGATTACAATACCCACATAGAATGCATAACTTATGGTCAACCACTGCTTTTCCATTTTCCAAAGATAAGGCATTATTAGGACAGGTTTTAACACAGGTGCCACAACCTTTGCAAAGAGATAAAATAAATAATCTCTTGCTAGGTTTAATTTTTTGAGTCAATAGTTCCTGAGAAATGTCTTCATCATTAAAAATTTTTAAATTTAGTTCTAATTCTTCTTGATTAACCATGCCAACTGCTATAGAACTAATTCCTTTAGTATTTCTTACGAAATCAAAAGATTCTTCTAATTGATCAATCATATGTCCTCCAGCCAAGGCTTTCATGGCGTATAAACCTTTTCCTGCCTTATGTGCCTCTGAGATTGCTTTGACCATATCATCAATACTGCCACCAATAATACCCATACCGAGTTTATTAATGATAGGAAATACAATATCTATCTCCTTAATTTCTGCCGCTCGTCTAACTATTCCAACCGCATGAGTTGAAATTCCGATTGCCCGAATAACTCCCTTTGCTTTATAATCCCGCAAACATTGTAATGCCCCTGCTCTTTCTTCAAAAACTGAAGGGGTGACTCTGGCTGCATGTAAAAGAAAAATATCTATATAAGTCCGTCCTAAGGATTCAAGCGCATCTTTTATGCTTTGCTCCATTTTTTCATATGTTTCGGCGCTGGATTTAGTCGCAATAATCACTTCATTATTATAGCCTTCCAAAGCCTTTCTAATATGGGGATAAGTTTTGTAAGCTTCCGCCGTATCAATAAAATTAATGCCCTTCTCCAGAGCGGTACGAATAAGTCTTGCTCCCTTTTCCACAGATATATTTGCCTGTAAAGGTCCTATGGGTAACGTACCAAAGCACATCTCAGTTACAGAAATTTCTGTTTTCCCCAAAGAATATTTTTTCATATTTTTAAATCCTTTTCTTAAAAATTAAACAAAGAAGTTTTTTGAATTATTTCGCTATTAGAATAAATTGCCCAATTGGCTTTTATATAACAAAAATGGTCTATCCCTTGATACCTGAACGGGTGAGGCTTTTTAAAGCAAAATAGCTATATTGATTTTTCCCGTTTCCCCCAGATCATTTGACACTATCTCGCATTTGGTTCTGAAAAGACAGGCGATTTCACCGGGCACTTTTGACCTGTATTCGGTTAAGGCATAATAATTTGCCTGGCCTTTGGCAATTACCAGGTCAGCAGTCTGAAGTTCTCGTTTTAGTTGGTCTGACATTTCATCAAGAGAAATGCCCAGTGTATCAGGCCCGGCTAAAATAATTTCTGAGGCAGCTTCTTGAAGACCTACTGTTTCTCCATCTTCCATAGTGGCATCACTGGTTATAGGCCCTCCCCTTAACACAGAGGTCACTGAGCTGCCATATCTTCTAAGTTCCTGAATTAGCAGTTTATCAAAAGCAATTTCACCAACGTTATCGTGGATATAAAGTATTTTGGACGAGCTTTTAGCTATCCGGAAAATTTCAGCTCTCCGGTCTATTTTTAATCCTTCCGAAAGACAGGCTCGAAGCTCCTTTATTATTTTAGCCATCTGAAAACCATAACCGGTTCCTACTGTCCGAAAATCAAGATGGTTGCTGGCAATAGCCCAATTAACCAAAAATGAAAATCTTTCTGATTCCTCCAATCTTTCTGCTTCCAAGGCAATCTTTTCTGCCATCTCCATACCGAGCTGGTTACACTTATCTCTTCTTTCTTTAAAAGGAATTTCGATTCCTGATATCCTCTTTAAGATTCTATGGACTTCAGTGATGAAGTAAGAGGGAATCTTTTCTGTGGAGAACTCTCGAGCTAAGAACTGAAAAGATTCTCTTAATATCTCCTTTTTAATTTTTTCCTCTAAAGAGACTAACTGTAAAGCACCGCATAAATCATCTATTATGCAACTTGCACAGTTCAAATGTGTACGCATCCGTTAATTACTCCTTACTCTTTTTATTTAGTTGTCTGCATGGCAATTCCTTGAACAAAACTTTTCCGCAAAATCAAAAGGACTATAAGCGGAGGCAGCATGGCAATCACCGTACCGGCCATGATAACATTCCACTCAGGAGCTATCTGCTCACTGGCCAAGAGCATCTTAATACCAATTTGTATAACGCGCATTTCACCGGTAGTGGTGACAATTAGGGGCCATAAATACTGACTCCACATAAAGATAAACTCTATAACAAATAGAGCTGCAATATTGGTCTTGGAAATAGGAACCAGGATTTGTAAAAAATAACGCATGGGGCTTGCCCCATCAACCCGGGCTGCATCCGGGAGGTCTGCAGGTACAGTCATGTAGAATTGCCGAAAAAGAAGTAGTCCTGTTGTGCTGGCAAAAAACGGGACCATAAGAGCATAGTAAGAATTAATCCAGTTAAAGCTTGCAATTAACTGATAAGTTGGAATAATACGGACGGGGAGAGGAAGCATTTGGGTAATCATACACATAGAGAATAACAGTCCCTGGCCGCGAAATTTAAAGTGGGTATAGGCAAAGGCAGCCAGTAATGCCAGGATAGTTTTCACTATTGCTACTACTACTGAAATCAAAGTACTATTAAAAAAGAGCCGCCCTATATCAACTCGCTCCCAGGCTTCTTTAAGATTGTTCATAAATTGGTTTCCCGGTATAAGTTTTGGTGGATATTTGTAAGCCTCCTGGAAGCTTAAGGTACTGGTAACCATAGCGAAAAACACCGGAAAAGCCAGGACTATAACCAATATAATAAGTATTGCATGAATTAAAATTTCCTGTCGAGTTTTTCTTGTCATAAAATATTACCTCACCGAGAATAAATAGCTTTTCTGGTAACTATTCTTAATTGAATAATTGCTATCACAGAAATTACAAAAAATATTATAAATGATTGGGCTGATGCATATCCGGTATTTAGATGAATAAAACCATCACGATACAACTTGTATACCAGAAGATCTGTCGCATTTCCCGGTCCGCCCCGGGTCATAATATCTATCAACCCGAAAACCTGGAAGAAAGCATAAAGCATATTAACAAACAATAAAAAGCTGGTAGTGGGGGAAAGCATGGGAAAAGTTATCCGCCAAAAAGCTTTCCAGGGGCTTGCACCATCAATTTGTGCGGCTTCTAAAAATTCGTTCGGTACATTTTGTAATCCTGCCAGGAAAAAAATGATATTGTAGCCCAGCATTTTCCAGGTAGCGGCAGCAGCTACTATAAATAATGCTAACTGGCCGTTTGTCATCCAATTCAGCGTATATCCGCCAGATAGTTTGGAAACAATGTAAGGAATAAGACCGGTGACGGGTGCAAACATTGAAGCCCAGATAACACCAGCTATTGTCGGAGAGATGGCGTAAGTCCAGATAAGTGCGACTTGATAGAAGCCCACTCCCCTGATCTTCTGGTTAAGTAATTGAGCAATCGCCAGTGAAATAGAAAGTCCGATAAGGATAACAAAAGCGGCGAATTTAAAGGTAGCTATAACGCTGTTTAGATAGTCCGGGGAAGAAAATAAACGGATATAATTGCGAAGTCCAACATATATAGTTCTCGTGCCAAACGGCGTTGAGACAAAGAAAGATTCATATATGCTTTTGCCAAAAGGACCGATTAAAAAGATAAAAATTACTGCAATAGATGGAGCAATAAGAATGTAAGGTAAAAATTTGTGTCCCGGAAATCTATCCTCGTGCATTCTTTCTCCTTTTGGTGTATTAAGGGTATAAAAAACTACGGGGGCAAGTTTAAACTTACCCCCGTATTGCGGTATACTTTTATTTGCCGTATAGTTCTAAGTAATCTTTTAATAACAGGTTCATTTTTTCTGCTGCTTCGTTTAAAGCATCTTTCGGAGAAAGCTTACCACCAATGGATTTCTCTAAGGCAGCCCTAAAGTGTTCTCTCATTGCCACGAAGGGACCTAAACGAACCCCGGTTGCTGCTCCGGTGTCTCGTCTCCCGGCAAGAATCTGAAGGAAGGCGGTAAGGAAGGTTTGGTCTGCAGAGAACCATCCCTCATCCAAGAGGGCTTTAAGCGCGGCTCCGCTCACCGGGAAGTATCCTGTTCCCTTGTGCCACTGGATAGCAATATCTTTTTGGCCGGTATACTTCAGGAATTCCCAAACACCACGAAGTTCTTCTTCGCTTTGCCCTTTGGTAACCCAAATACTCCCGCCTCCGATTACGGAATTCCCTACCGGGTAACCTTCGAAACGCGGTAAGAAGCTGGTGCCAACTTTGAATTCAGAAGCTTTAAGAATGCCAGCCAGTGATGAAGTAGATTGAATGAGCATGGCTATTTGACCGGCTTTAAAGGCTGAATTTGCAGAATATTCTGCTCCACCATAGATATAAATTCCTTTGTCATGCAATCTTATCCATGTTTCAAAGACTTTATGCCCAAATTCGTCATTAAAGACCACTTCTGTTGCCAGTCCAGCCCGTCCGTTGTCTTTATCCGCGTAAAGGTGGTTATGGTAGGCCATTGTTTGTTCGTATATCCAACTGGGCCAGCCTGTGGAATAGACGTAATCTACTACTCCGCTTGCCAGGATTTTTTCCCCATATTCTTCCATCTCTTTCCAGGTTGTAGGTGGTTTATTGGGATCGAGTCCAGCTGCTTTGAAAAGGTCCTTGTTGTAGTAGAGCATAGCTGTAGAAGAGTTGAAGGGCATGGACCAAAGGTTTCCATCTACAGAGTAGTAATGAGTAATGGGGATGACGTATTGTGCCCAGTCCCAGGTTTCCCCTAACATTCCAGGAATTTTATAGACAGGGGTAATAGCATCACTGTCAATCATCGTCTGAGTCCCTACTTCATAAACCTGGACCATATTTGGGCCTGTTTTTGTAGGATATGCCGCAACATATTTGGTTAGTGTTTCCGCATAGGTGCCGGTAAAAAGTGGTTTAACTTCAAAATCGGGATGAGTGGCATTAAAACTTTCGATAATCGACTCTAATACCCCAAGGCGCGACCCGCTCATTGCATGCCAGAAAGTTATGGTTACCGGTTTTGCTAAAACAGTTCCCACTGATAGCAATAAACATAAAGTTAAAACTAAAACAATCGAAAAAATTTTTCTTGAATTCATGGTTAAATTATAACCTCCTTAATAATTTTAAAACTTATTAACT
>NMQN01000865.1 GCA_003575245.1 Candidatus Atribacteria bacterium 1244-E10-H5-B2
TTAGGTTATCTTGTATAACAGAAAGAGGTTTTAAAGCCGCAGATGCCCTTTTTGGAGAAAAAGAAATCGCACCTAAACTCTTGGCTTTTTGAAGTATCTTCCGGCCATCAGTGCCTTTTAAACCAACTCGGCCCCCCATGCCTGCAATTGGATTAACAATTAATCCTATTTTATACATACATATGCCCCTGATAGTTACTATTTACGTTGAAAATAACCATTATATTTCTTTTTATAAGCTCTCCACGTAATAGCCCATTTTGCAGGGTCATCTAAAACATCATGATCAATATGATGAACGGAACTTTTATGTGGGGCATCTTTAAGCTTTTTAGGCTCTTCGTATGCTTCTTTAACAATTTGTCCTAATATCGCTACAAATTCATCAATATCATCTTTTGAGTATGATTCGCTCGGTTCAATGGTAAATGGCTGTGGTATCAACCATGGTTCATGACTAGTCCAATAATGAGTACCAAAATCGAAGATTCTTCTTTGAATATCTTCAGTATCAATGCCCGTTTCTTTGGTAAGTTTTTCCCAACTATAGCGGACTTGCTCAATACGATGTTTATGCTCTGGAAATGCCATACTAACACCGCGAAGTTCTAGAATCTTCTTCATTGTGTAGTTATTATTTAATATAGCCACATTTGAAACTTCTCTAAGCCCTTCCGCTCCAAGGCTCATTATCCAGGCATATGCTCTAAGTATTACTGGTATTACACCATAAAAATCCTTTACTTTCCCTATGCTATCAGAACTATCATGGTCAAGAAAATACTTATTATTCTCTTTATCATAATTAATAACAGGAACAGGTAAAAATTTTGCAAGTTTATTTGTTACACCAACTATTCCCGAACCTGGTCCTCCACAACCATGAGGAGAAGAAAATGTCTTATGAAGATTAAAGAAGGAAAGATCAAAATTTGCCTCTTTCGCCCTTATTATGCCAAGTAATCCATTAGCATTAGCTTGATCATAACCGCAAAGCCCACCAAAATTGTGTACTATTTTAGTAAATTCAGTAATTTTAGAATTATAAATACCAGTGTCTTCAGGATTAGTTATAATCAATGCCGCAGTATGTTCAGATACTACTTTCTTAAGAGCTTCAATATCAGGACATCCGTTGTCATCAGGACAAATAATTATTATTTTATATCCTTTTACTCTGGGTGCTGCAGCAGCTGAAGGATGGGAAAATGTAGTGGTAATTATTTCGTCTCTTTTATCTTCCTCTCCACGCGACTTATGATATGCCCGAATAATGGAAGAAATAGTATAAATTCCGTGCGATCCTCCACCAGGATGCAGTGAAAAACGGTCAAGACCAGATATTTCCTTAAATAACTGTTCTGTCTTATACATAATTTCGAGAAGCCCTTGAGATGTAGACTCATCCTGATAGGGATGCATCTCTGCTACCTTTTCTGAACTAGCAAATTGCTCATGTATTTTAGGACTATATTTCATAGTACAGGTTCCTTGCCCGATATCAATATTAAAATCTACGCCCAAAGTTTCTTGCGAGAGATGTAAAAAGTGCCTTAATACTTGTGGTTGAGAAAGAGCAGGTAATTGAGATACATTTTTTCTGCGCATGGACTTTGGGATAGAAGAAATACCGTCACCTACGGTTTCAGTTATCTTTTTATCTACTTCAGGAACAAGAATTGCCCTCTCCCCATTTCTATTTAATTCATAAATAATAGGCTCGTCCCAACAAACTGCATGATAGTTTCTCAATTTAGTTTTCATATTCATTCCCATAATTTAAAATACCTCCTTCAAAGCAAAAACAAGTCTATCAATATCTTCTTTACTATGTATCTCTGTGACACAATACAAGGCACTCTGACCAAATTGAGGAAAATCTTTAGATAAACCCTTACCCCCAAAAATACCTTTTTTGAGTAAAGTTTTATTAATCTCTTTTATAGTCTTACCGCTGTTATTAAAATCTACCACAAACTCACAGTAATTAGCAGATTGTAATACTGGTACTTTTACTCCTTTTATTTTTCCAATTTCCTTTTGAGCATAAAGAGACCTCTGTATAATTCCTTTACCCAATTCCTGCATGCCTTCTGGTCCCATTACGGCTAAATAAACACCTGCTGCAATACCCCATAAGGCTGCTGCAGTCCCGACAAACTCCTTAGAACTTTCTCTATTTGCAAAAGAGGTCCTTTCCCACATAACATCTCCAAAACCCCACTCACTATTTTCTGTGGGCGCTATCCCAAATAGCCTTGAAGGGTATTCGCTTACAAACTCTTTTTCATCTCTTGTAGCAATGAATCCCGCAACTCCTCCACCGTAATTCATATGAATACCTAATGGTTGAAGGTCTCCGCATACAATATCAGCTCCATAATTAATAGGAGGTGTTAACACGCCTAAGGAGCTTGGGTCCACACCAACAAGAAAAAGAGCTCCTGCTTTATGAATAATCTCAGAGAGTTTAGCACCGTTTGATTCTATTGAACCTAAATAAGATGGATTTTCAATATAAACTCCTGCAGTTTTATTTGATATTTTTTTCTCAAGATTATTAATATCTGCCATTCCAGTTTTAGAGTCAAAATCAAGCATTACTACATTTACATTTGGATTACAATAGTTTTTAATAACAAGTAATCTATCGGGGTTTATTGTTTTAGATACGATCACTTCATCACGGCCAGTGATTCTGCAAGACATACGTAATGATGTTGAAGCAGCCTGTGACCAATCGTATGTTGGAATGCTTACAACATCCATTTCCAGCATATCTCCCATCATGCTCGCATACTCAAAAAGTACTTGGAATCTTCCGTGGTCTTCATATGGTTCACCTGCATAAGCAGTTAAAAATTCAGATCTATGGATAACTTCATCAACTACTGCCGGCACATAATGTTGCCAGCAACCTGCCCCTAAAAAACTAATATTTTCTTTGCATGTTGAATTTTTTGATAAAATACTCTCTATATGCCTCTTCAGTTCATACTCTGAAAGAAAAGGTTTGGGTAGATTCATTTTTTTATGAAGTAATAATTTTTCAGGAATATCAGTAAAAAGCTCATTTATACTGTTAACTCCTATTTCTTGTAGCATCTCTTTCTGTACTTGTGGTTCTGAATTTGGAATATAAGGATAAACTATTTTCTTTGAGTTCATGCTAATCCACCACCATCTACCACGAGATTACTACCTGTTACCCACATAGACATATCGCTTGCATAGAAAAAAACAGCCTTAGCTACATCTATAGGTGTGCCAATACGGTTTAGAGGTCTATCCGCACTTTCAGCAAGAAATTTTTTTTCATCAAGGCCAAGTTGAGCACACTCGCTCCTTAACAGCGGGGTATCAATGTCTCCCGGGCAGACACAGTTAACCCTAATGTTTTGCACTCCATGATCTATTGCCATAGCCCTCGTGAGATTCCAAACACCACCTTTTGCAGCACAATAAGAAACCGCATTTTCTCCACCTTTAAGGCTCCAACCAGAGCCAATATTTATTATACTTCCTCCTCCACCTTCTGCCATTATTGGAATAACATATTTCGACATAAGATAAATGCTTTTTAGAGTAACATTCATGGCAAGATCCCAATCTTTTTCAGGAAGATCTACCGTATTCTTACGATATATAATACCCGCACAATTTATCAAAATATTAATTTTGCCAAATTTTTCTTTCGTTATATTAGCAACATTTTGGCAATCAGTTATTTTAGTTACATCACACTTTAAAAATTCGGCCTTATTTCCTGATTTTATAATCTCCCCCTTTGCGATATTCCCCTTTTCTTCGTTAATATCAAGTAATATAACTATAGCTCCTGCTTCGGCAAGAAATTCTGCAGTTCCATTACCTATTCCAGAAGCAGCACCAGTTATCATCGCTACCTTACCCGACAAATCAAATAATTTTTCAAAATCTTGTTTCATATAAATTTCCCCCTTATTTAACATTATAAACCTCCTAAATTTTTAAAAATACTTCAGCCCAAAGAGATATTTCTTTATAGTTTCTCATTTTATTCTTATTCCTTTCATATTTATTTAATTTATTCGATAAAAAAGAATTGTTTTTAATTAAATTTAATTATTCTTATAAAATAGTTAAATATTTTATCTTTGGGCTATTACATCTTTTTAGAGATTTCAAGTATATTTATATTTCTCTTTTTTAATTCATCTAATAACTCTTGATAAACTTCTCCCTTTATTGCATCTTCAGGAGCAACTATTCCCTTCTCTTTTATTTTACCTTCTCCCAGAAAAACTGTAGTTATAGCTGCAGGAAAAGAAGTAACTCTATTCATCGATGAAAAACCTCTTTTAACGTCTGCTCCCTCCCACATATAATAATCAATGCGAATCTTTTCTCCATTCTTTATGCCAATTGCGCTATTCCACATAACACTTATATCTGTTTCCCCGTCTAAGGGTTTTAATTTAGGAGTCAATATAAATGATAAAAATTCACGAGGAGATATTTTCATCCCTTTAAATTCTATCGGTGCAGAATCTAACATTCCACATTCCTTTAATACTTTTGCTCCTTCCCAATGACCAGGCCAACGGATAGTTTTTTCAGCGCATTCTTTAAGTTCTGGACGAGTATAAAGAAAGCTAGGCATACCAGGAGTAATAGCACAAGCTAACTCTTCGTCTTTACCTAATTGATCAAACTTAAATTTTTCTAAATCACTTATTGCATTTACTTCTGTAATTTTACCGTTTTTTAACACATTTACCTTGACCATATATTCTCTTAATACATGCTCAAAAGCCCAGGTAATCATATATTTTAAGGGATGTTTATTAACAAATTCTTTAGCCGGGATTCCTCCGCACCTGGCTATAGCTGAATCTGTCTGATCCATTTTCTTGATGCCTTCACCCAAAGTGATATTGGTTAACCCTGGAGCAAAACCCATTCCATCAATAAAAGTCACTCCATTTTTTATTGCTTTTTGATGAAGAAATTCTCCGTATTCATCCAGGGTCATTCCATTGGGAATTTCTAAGCCTTCAATTTCATAAGCATCTGGTCTTCTATGATATTCTTCTAATATATCAACAAGGTTAAAGCGAGCTTCAATTGCTGTTTCTAACACCTTGTAGCTTAATCTTCTAACTGGTAGAGCAACCACACCAATATCATATTCGTGCATTAATTTTTTAGTTTCTTCTTTATCATTAAGATTAAGAATATAGATTTTTACTTTATTACTATATATTATTTCTTTTGTTTTATTTAAAATTTCTTCTTGATTATCTACTATTCCTACCTTTTCTACTTTATCGTTATTAACTAAATCATAAGCTATTACCGAACCTTGTTTTCCGCTTCCAAAAACCAATACTTTCATATCTATTCTTTCCTCCTTAAATTTTTTACACTTCTTTTCTGGCCTTCCTTTTTGATAAAACTATTCGAATTTAACCACCTCCCCCCCCATTATTG
>NMQN01000899.1 GCA_003575245.1 Candidatus Atribacteria bacterium 1244-E10-H5-B2
TTTTGTTGTTCCCTTTCCTACATCGTCAGCAGAAATAGTTATAACTTCATATCTCTCCCGTTTTAAATATTTTAAAAAATTCTCAGGTAAAGCCTCAGGACATAACATGACTGTTTTCGGTGCAATTACTGAAAATATCGCATCCAGATGATTCCATTTTGCTTCAAACTGTACAGGAATAACTTTAATATTAAAGGGCTCAAGGATTTTTTCTGCTTCCTTTATCCCTTGCATTGTAGTTCGGTTTCCCGTCCCTATCACCATAGTATGTTCATCCAAATACCAGCAATCACCGCCTTCCAATGAGCCCTGCATTATTCTTCCAATCATGGATACATTCAAACGTTGAAGATCTTTGACTGCTAATTCATTATCCCCGGCATTATCTGGGTAACGAAATTTACCAATTAACACGCCCTTTGTAGTATTCACGCCAAAATCCCGCGTGGCAAACTGATCTGGATGACCTGGCTGAGCAATCTGCCATTTAATGTTTATTCGTAGTTGTCGAAATACCTCAGCGAATTCCTGATGCTGTTCGGTAACAACTTTTCTGTTTACTTTAAATCCTTCTCTTATATGTTGCCTAGCGACCTCACTAAAATCACAAATTTCATAATAGGTTGGTTTACAGAGCAATACTGAATGTAGACGTCCGTGTGAATTAAAAATCATAATACTCACCTCTCTTTAAAATAGTTAGATGGCACACTGCCTATCTAAAATAAAAAAATTCCCTTGTAGTATTTATTGACTACAATGTCAAACTGTCCCCCTTTCCCATTGAATCTTCTCTATCGGGAACCGCCATGAAAATGTAAAAAAGGGACATGTGTCCTAATTTTTTTTATAGGTTGTCCGCTAAAAGTTACCGAATTGTTCTCTTGGTATACCCGTCTCTATTTATTTTAATCCTTTTTTAATTACTTTCTGGCAGAGCAAGAAATGCAATGATCTGATCGAATACTTCTTGAGGACATTCGTGCCAGAAATGCCCACAATTATTTAGTACGACAGTATTTACTGTGGTAGAAGCAAACGCATCCCGAGTTGTCGCCATCATTGGAAAGCCAAAAGGATCATCTGCACCCCACAGTATAAGAACAGGGAGTTCTATCTTGTTCACCTCTTCGGTGAAATCCCACTCGCCTAGTTCAGAAAAAGTATGATCAGAAACATTCTGATTGAAAGACATATTTTTTAATTCCTTGGGAATTTCAAAGTTGGGATCAGAAAAATATGCAGGAAGAATTGCCTGCACTATCTCTACACCACCTGAGGGGGGTTCTCTTGGAATAATGCCCTTCTCTTGTAACTCGATAATTCTTTGGACAAGTCTTTTTTGGCCCAATTTAACAGGTTCTATGCTTGGTGGGCCACTTCCCATAAGAATGAGCGTTTTAATCTTTTGAGAATAAATAGTGGCATAGCGCATAGCCACTATTCCGCCCCAGCTATGACCCAGAACATGAACTTTCTCAGCATCTAAAGCCTTTCTAACGGCCTCGAGATCTTCAGCGTACTTCAATAGTGAGTATCCTTCGGATGGTTCAGAAGATCTTCCTGTTCCACGCTGATCATAGGTTACCACAGTAAACTCTTCACTTTGAAGCTGTTCAAGGCTTATCATATAATCACTTGAATTGCCGGGACCACCATGGACAGCTAACAAGATATTTTCAGCTTGCGGATCGCCAGCGATTCTGACATACAAGGTAACGTCCTCTGCTGGCACCATTAATTCTTTGAATTCCTTGGTCTGCTGTGAGGTTGACGCATTACCTTCAGTCAGAGTAACAATGGCGAGCAATGCAACAACTAAGAGTGAAAGAATGAATTTCATAAATCACATCCTATTTTTTCTATGATTTAGCTTTTCCTTTTACGAGGTTTTCCCTTAAGATATCTATCTATAGTAATACCTAAAGCCTCAACCATCCAGTTAAGAAACTCCTCAGGCCCTATAGATTTTCTGCTAAAAGTTACCAAATTATTGACTTGGTACACCTGTCCCTATTTATATTCACCTCTACCAAGTATGAGAATTTACTTCTTAATCCCTAAATGTTGATGGATAATATCAATTGCTGTGGCTATCCCATCCTCTCCACGGATGAAGTGACCTAATTCCCGGGCTTTTTTTCGGAGAACTTTATCGTTGACAGCTATCCGAAGAGCATAAGAGAGACGTTTCTCATTCAAAGCACTTCTTTTAATGGGTTTTGGAGCAACTCCAAGTTTATGAACTTGCTGTGCCCAGAAGGGTTGGTCTGCGACAAAGGGAATCACAATTGAGGGTACCCCTGCCCGTAAAGTATCTGCTAATGTACCGGCACCCCCATGATGTACTACTGCGGTCACTTGGGAAAACAACCAGTCATAGGGGATTGATTTCAAATAGTAAAAATTATTACTTCCTTCTTCCGTTTTCCTTATTCCACTCCAACCTGCCATCAGGATTCCTCTTAAACCTTCATTTTCCAGAGTATTCCGGATCAATCTTGCTATCCTATCCTTCTCATTATCTATCATACTGCCGAAGGTGACACATACTGGAGGTGGCCCGGATGCCAGAAAATTTTCCAGCTCCTTTGGAGGCTGCCAATTATCCCGAACCTTCTTGTACCAGTATCCTGTAACCCAAGCCTTTTCAGGCCAATCTGCTGGTTTTGGCACTACATATGAACTATAAGCAGCAAGTATCGGAATTTGTTGTTTCTCTATTCTCCGAAAGATAGGACCCTTAGGTAATCCCAGTCTTTCTTTTCGCCAGCGGTCTCTTATCGAACCAAAGGCCATCCACATTATAAATTGTAACAGATCATAGGTCAGTAGATTAAGATGGGGTCCCAGGTTTTTCAGGGTTACCGCGAAGTTGGGGTACTCGCTTGTCGGCAATACAGGATTTAGCAGACCAAGAAAACAGGGAAGGCCGGTCTTCTCCGCTACATCTAATACCGGTCCGCAAAGATAAGAAAAAACGCTTGCATCTGCTCCATCAAGGGCCTTAAGGATATCGTCCTGCATGGTTTGAAGCAACTCTGTAGATGCCCTTTTCATACTCTTCACAAGGGTTATGGGATTCTTACTTTTAAAAAACTTGCGGCCTTCCGGACTGGAGAGCATCTTTTTAATATCGCCTCTCAAGGGGATAAAATCCAGTCCTTGTTCTTTTACCAAATCCTTAAAGTTTTCCGCTGTAGCTACCTGTACATCATGCCCTGCTTCCCTCAAACCTATTCCCAGGTTCAAAAAAGGTTGAACGTCTCCCCTGGATCCTAATGTAATAATAACAATGCGCAATATATTCTCCTTCATATTGGATTTGTCTTAATTAAAATGGGACAACACATCCTATTTTTTCTATGGTTTAATTCTTCCTTTAGGACGTCTATCTATAATAATACCTAAAGCCTCAACCATATGGTTAAGAAATTCCTCAGAGCCTATAGGTTTTGCGCTAAAATTTACCGAATTATTGAGCTGGCACACATTCCCTATCTATTTTTGTTGCCTCTTGTTGTCTCAATAAAGTCGTGCACTATTTCTAATCTTAGTGAACGAACATATTCCAACAACTCTTTTATATTTTCTTTCTTAGTAAAGTCCATTGGTTTGGAGTACGCTGCCAACATTCCTTTTTCATCTGGTGTTTTATGCCGTTTTAATTTTATTTTCCACTTCAATAAAGTCATTAATATTTTATTTGTAAAGTTCAATTTATTAAAATCAAACCCTCCACGAAAATAATAAAATTGTATTTGTTTTTGTTCCTCTACTGAAAAATTACTATCCTTTACTTCGGATACGATACTTTCTTTTGGCAGTGATGCTCCGGTTGTAAAGATGATAATATTCTTATCTCTTAATTTGTTGAGGTTATTTTTTATAATATTTACTCCACTTATTCCAACCGCATGTAAGCTTCCGCCGTAAATGATAATATCATATTTAAGTAATGTACTAATATCTATTTTTTCTAGCCTTAATAAGTCGGCTCTTAATTCTTGTACAATCCATTCAGCATATTTTTTAGTAAAACCTGATATTGATTTATAGACAACAACTGTTTTCATCGATCCTCTATTCCTCCTAATGTTCTCCCTGATAAAATTGCATCTTCCCTGACAACCTGCTTGACTATTTCCATTGCATTATCGTAACCTATTTTATCAACAAACGCTTTTATTAATGATGAAACAATCGGTGCCTGTATTTCTCTACACTTAAGATTAGTTATTTTAATATCACGCTCTTTTTTATCCATCTTTTTTCCCATACTTATAGTATTTATTTTTTATAATAAGGGTGTTGTAATATCATATTTTATCTTCCCCTTCGGCTCTTTTAATCGCTTTGCTCACTACAATATAATGTACACCAGTATATTCCTCTATCTCCTTTGTTATATTGCAAGACCTGACCCTCTAATTCTAAAAGTAAGAAATTAATTGCCTAAGAAAATGGGATGTCCCTATTTTATTTTAAGATCCAGAATTTTATTTGAAAATAAGGACCGTCCTTTTATATTATATTTTCTTCTTCAAATAAAAGTCAATGTTTGGCCTTCTTATGATTTTTGTTGGGATTTTCTTCTATCCTTTCTAAATCTCTTATCTCGACCACTTCTGCTTTCAGGTTTTTTATAATTCGGATCATTAAACTTCCTTCGATCTGCTCCTGATCTTTGTTCTTTTCCACAACGACGTTCTCTTTTTTTCATAAGATTTTTTCCTCCTTTTAGTTTTATAGATTGAATAGGCTTTTGATAGGCAACGGTTCTCCCCATCATTTTACTCTAATGGTTATCCCCCCACTTTCCATTCCTCCCACTCGAGGTTGGTTATTTCGGGTAGTTGGAGGAGGCCTTTAGGTTCTTTGAATCCCCCCTTGTCATCTCTTAATGCAATTATTTTCCGGGCGAGAGTTTCGCTTATTTTTAATATTTTTACAAGTTCATCCTGAGATGCAGTGTTGATATTTATGGTTTGAACTTCCGGTTTTTGAAGAGCAGGGGAAATGGAATTATAAAAAAAAGAAAAGTAGACTTCGGTTTTGGCAAGGGAGATAAGAAAAAATTGGGATATAAGAATTATGGTTAGTAAAAGAATGGTAGTTAATTTGATTTGTCTTTTATTTTGTGGCATTATTAGATTTCTCTTTTTTAATTATTTTTAATAGAGCATGCCGGTGAACATTTGTCCTGCTGAAAAAAGAGCTTTTGTAATCATACCACGCAAGTTTAAATATATTATAGCAGAAATTTTAGTAAAAAAGAATGTAAGGGGAGGGAATATTAGTCATACAAATGACAGGCTACGAAGTGTTTATCTTTTATCTCCTTTAAGAGTGGTGAAACTTTTTCGCAAATCTCTCCGATTTTTTCCGAACATCTGGTATGAAATCTGCAACCTAAAGGAGGGTTGATAGGACTGGGGATCTCTCCTTTGAGAATAATTTTTTTGGT
>NMQN01000471.1 GCA_003575245.1 Candidatus Atribacteria bacterium 1244-E10-H5-B2
AGATGCAATGTTTCGGTCTTCACGGCTGAATCAGAAATTAGCTCTTCGCTCATATCTACGAGCGTTGTGAGCTTCGAAAGTTTTAATTGCAATTGTCTTATCTTCACGTTTGTAGATTCGGGATAAGCTGAACCTTCTCCAACCCAATAGGTTGAAACTCCAGCGATATTGCTAGAATGATCATAATCACTGAGGGCGGGGATGGTCAGAGTATTCCCCTTACCTTTACCGATGGAATATACCTTACAGCGTTTCCTGCAGATTTCCTCCTCGATCATCATATCGATTATTTCATTTGAAAATTGGGAGGGCAAAAGAAAACCACCTGTTTCCCCGACCGTTTCCAGCATATCACGCTCTAAACGTTGTAGCTTGGTAGAATCATTATTTTTTATCGCCAATAAGACTTCGCCTAGTGAAGAAAAGCCATTATCGACCCCCTCGCCGAACATATCTTTGGCTTTCCGGTTATAGCCAAAATTTGCTTTATCCTGTGTACCTTCAGCATCGGTAAGAGTGCCGAACATTTTATTTTTTACCGGCTGATTTAGCTTTTCAAACATTGCATCTTGATAAGGTTTTATTTCTGCTTTGACCTTAGCTGAGACTTTTTCCTCGACCGTTTCGCCGATAATTTCCCTCATCCTGTCTATTGTAATACTCATATTATTCACCTACTTTTTGATTAATTTAGCGTCAAATTCGCCGATTTATCAATCTCCGTAGGTGAATTTCCACCAACTGACTGTTCTTACGGATCAATTATTCGCTATTTTTTATTTTCAAGTTTCGAAATTTGGGGGCAGCAGTTAACGCCAGAAAACCACCGCCCCCTGATACAAATTGAAGTTTAGCAGTCAGCTCCAACGTTGCCTTACATATCGCAGACTGCAGCTATAACCTCTCAAGAAAGAAATTGATATAGCAGAGGCTAAAGAAACCTAATCAGGAGTAAGGATTATAGCAAGAATCTCCCTTTCAGCGGGGGCAACCTCTGCTTGACTTTGCCCCCTTATAATTGTTTTGCTTCCTCAAATTCTTTTCTTATTCCCTCTGCCTTCCCTTCTAATTGCTTAGTTACTTCACCTGATATAAATTCAGTTAACTTTATATTGTTACGACCTATCTTCACTAAATTTTTTTCTATATTCCCTTCAAGTTCGGCAATAATTTTTTGTTTTACCGCTAACTCGAGCTTTTCAATATTCTCGGCCATTGCCTCTGCTATTGCCTGATTTATAACATCCAGTACTATCTTTTCCGGCTTATCGAAAATATTGCCTTTATTCAGATAATTATTTAGAACCCTTTTATCTACATACCACTTTTGCCCTATTTTTTCACCTTTGATTGTTCCATCTCGCAAGATTCTGCAGACACTTATATAGGTTAAACCAAGTATACTTTGAAGGTCTACTGCGTCAAATTTGTTTCTTATTTTACTTGATTTCCTCATTAATAAACACCTCTTTTATGTTTTATTATAATTTTATAACCACATTATATACCTATTATTTTATAAGTCAAATTTGGTTGTAATTCTCGGGCAATATATGGCTCCTGTCAATATCATCAAAGTCATCATCGTCCCCTTCGATCCACTCCCTAAGCCGTTCTTTACGTGCCTCTTTTGCTGACATATGGTCCGGTTCGTCTAGCCAACGGACCCTTGCCCCTCCGGTATCTAAATTTACCGCCTTGATACAAGCCATGGCCGTGCTAACTGCCAGGTCTATCCTATCACTTTGTTTGGATTTGATTAGTCTAAAGCCCCGAGCTGATTCTTTGGCGATACTTTTTAGTATGTGACCCCGGACTTCTTTATCCCTGTAAACTACTAAATTACGCCCTTTAATTAGGCTATAAAGGTTTTCCCCTGCCTCTATTAACCGGTCTTGTGTCTGCGGAAATTCGACCATTTTTAGCCCTTCCTTAGCCAACGATACCCCCGACCTATGGAATTGATATGGGTCATAATTGAAGCTATCCACGTTAAAATTCTTATGTAGTTCTATTAGGTATTTTTCAACTGTTTCTTCGATATCAATCCTATGGGTCTTAGTGGGGATCCAACACTTATGAAAAGCCAAAATAACCTTATCGCCTTCCCGGTATACTCCGACAACCGAAGAAGAATCATGTGAGTAGCCAATATCGATCCCGATAGAAAGTTGACCCTGAAAGCCTGGTAAGATCGGTCGTATATTGGGGTCAATACAAGCGTCCCACATTTCAGGACTGACAAAGGCACTTTCGCTACTAGTCCATCTATTTTCATGGAGCCTGAGGTATGTATTGGGGCGGAGTCTTCCACGCTGGCTGTCCAGGTATTTTTTGCTTACCCAAGAGGCTAGATTCTTATGAGACCAAAGGAAAAACATTGCCTTATCGGTCTTGGCCAGTCCTTTTTGGTATAATTCATATAGCAAAGAATCCTCATCAAAACCGGCATAGCTAACCACTAAACTAAGGGGATTTTTCCGGGTCGGCACTTCGCAAAGTTCGTCCCAAAATTTACGGCTACTGTCTAGTTCCATGGCCCAAATTTCGTCCCAAATCGTTAGTGAAGGATTACTACCACTTGCTGTCCGGTAGTTCGGGGCTACGATTCTGCAAACTGTCCCGGTCTTTTTGACCTCAATTACATCTTCATATAACTTGATTTCCCTTAGCTGTTTCTTATTCATTTGCAGGCTCTTTTTTAGCTTATTGAATATAATCCAGGAAGATTGTTCTTTACTATTTGCAGTCAGAATTATTTCCCCAAAATTACAATCCTGGAACATAAAATAATTGGCTATCATTGAAGCCATGGTACTCTTAGAATTTTTTTTGGGCAATCCCACGAGTGCTAAACTATATTTACGCAACCCCTCATTATCAAGTTCAAAAAGAGGCTTAAATATCCGCTGCTTTTGCCAACTTTCAAGGATTACAGGTTTTAAGGTTTCGATTAAAAAATAGTGATCTTCAAGGAATTTAACAATATCATTTTTGTAGATAATATCAAAGGGGCTTTTGGGGGGTTCTTTTTCCACCTCGATTGCCTTTTTTTCATGCCTAATCTCCTCATAATACCTCTGCCGACCTTCCACTTGCCGGGCTTTTGCCTCCGGAGAATTGGCCTCATAACTGCTTTTCTTCCTAAATTTGGTGTTTTTAGCCATATATTGTTTACCTCACTTTGAATTTTTATTTTTTCGCTTTCGCTTTTTTAACTTCTTGCCATTCCTTCTATTACTGCGATTGTCAAAATCGGCTTTCTGCTTTTTTTGCTTTTCTGCTTTTTTTGCTTTTCTAAAGAATTCGTTGATTACTTTTATGCTTTGATAATCTCCCATTTAGTTACTCCTTTGTCTATAACTGGGCAATACCCCCCTACCCTTTTGCCCAATTGCTTTACCCTATTAAAAAAAAATAGCCATTCTAAAAAGCTCAACGCTCTTTTAAAATGGCTATCTAGTAGCTCTAACTTATTCAATTTTAGGTCGGAGAGCCTTTATTTTTATATCTTTGGACTAATAATTTCAGATTTATTATCTATATCGATTTTTTACGACTTACTAGCACCATTTAGCTTTAGAGCCACCGGCTAACAACAGAGCCATGACACTAATTAATAGGCTAATTAGTTTTGCCTTATTAATCTTCATTTTTAGCACCTCCACGATTTTTATTAGTTTTTTTTAACAATCAAAACCGCTTCGCTCCGCTCAAATCATACAATATCTTTTACTATGTTTAAATAAAGGCTTCACTGACCTAAAATTTTATTTAATTTTCATAAAATATAATTGCAGGCAGGGAATCAGCAAACCCCCTGCCCTCGCGAAATTAAATAGTTAACGAGGAAAGGAGAAAAACACCTCAGGCCCCCCCATTAACCCTCTTTTTTTAAATTAAAATTTGCCTGAGGATGTTTTAACTTATCACCTGTAAAACATATCTTTTCCAGCTCCTCAATGATCTCGGGGAAGGCTGATTTCAGTTTGCCATAATTTAGAGTGTCAGCCTTCCAGGCAGCTGCCATTATTAAGGATCTAAATGATAGAGCTTCTGCTGCTATTTCTTTTGACTTTTGATAATCGTAAAGGCTCATTACCTATCTCCTTATAACTTAGAAAAAAAGTCCTTTTCCGCCGTTCTTAGCTAGCCAAGCTAAAAAAATTAGGAATAATATAAAAATAATTAAGAGTACTTTTTTCATAATATGATTTCCTGATTCCGGTTAATTAAAAAATATGCTTTTCCAGCATCGTCGGTCGACTGATGATCGTCTTCGAAAGGAAGGGGTGCACCTCCCACTAAGCTAAAAAGATAATGCACCCCTTTTTTGGTAAGCTTATTCTTCTTCAACAACTTCGAAGGTGATAACTTTGTAGACTAATAGGTCAACCTTTATTGCAGGTGTAGAAGGTTCATCAGGTGTACCTGGTTTAACTTCCCAGACCCCTACCAGTATTGGATGAATTCCCACCGCTTCGGTGGTGAATTTTGCTCTAAATTTGTAAGTAACATCCTCCAAGGTGAACCCTTCTTTCGGTGGTCCAAATACCCATTCTTCCCAATCTGCTGTTGGAATAACATTGTAGCCCCCGTAGTCCGTATCATCTGTCATCAGGTAGTCTGCTGGATACCAGCCTGGTGGGTCTGCTGTATGGTAGCTGCCTCCTTCAGGATCATAATACTCTAATGTTGTTCCAGGTGGCAATGTAAAGTAAGCTAATATCGATTTGTCTACATCACTATTGGCTACTAGGCTTACTGTAAATTCCCCTACAGTTTCTCCATCTACAAATTCCTCTCCTTCAGTAAATGTTAGTAAATCATCTGCTATTATCTCCATCGCTTTTGATTCTGTGACCGTGACCTCTACGAAAGCCTCTATGGTTATATCACCGTCTGTGTAGCTTACGGTAATAGTAGTTGTGCCTTCTGCGACTGCAGTAACCTCACCAGCTTCGACCGTGGCAATACTATTATTACTTGATCCATAACCACAAGAACCGGTTACATCCTCGTCGAGAGTATCATCATTATAGTGAGCAGTAACCTCTAAAGTTCCAATTGCATTTAGAAGTAAGGTCATCTCTTCAGGATCTACTTCAATTCCAATAAGCTCAACCACAAACTCGCTGACCGTAACTACACATGTATCTTCGAAGCTCCCATCTACTGTTGTTACCGTAATAGTAGTTGGACCTGCTGTTAATGGGGTTACTACTCCGGCATCTACGGTTGCCACTGCCGGCGCACTTGAAGCCCAAGTTACTCTTCTGTCAGTAGCCTCTGCTGGTACTATGGTCTCCACTAACGTTCCTGTTGCTCCCTCGGCGGTTAAGGCCAAGGTTTCCGGAACTAGGGTTACGCCGGTTACCGCTACTGGTACTGCTGGTCCAGGCTCACTAACTATAACCTCTACGATATCTGTCTCGGTTATCCCTTCTTCTGTATAACTCACGGTA
>NMQN01000563.1 GCA_003575245.1 Candidatus Atribacteria bacterium 1244-E10-H5-B2
AAACAGGCCAGCGGATGTGTTCTATTCAGTTTGCAAATTAATAGATTGCTTAGCTACCTGGAAAACCAATTAAGTTTACAAAAAGTTACCGTATATAATAGCAAGACCGGGAGAGGAAATTTAAGGAATATCTTAATAAGAGAGAGCAGGAGCACGGGAGAAATAATGATAGTTTTTATTACCAAAGAAGATAATTTGGGGTTTGACCAAAATGTTTTAAATGATTTAGTCAGAACATTCCCTCAAGTAGTTTCTGTTTTTCAAAATATTAACAGAAGCCCTAAAGCGGTTGTGCTGGGAAAAGATTTTAGGCTTTTGAAAGGGAAACCTGATTTGGAAGATGCCATTGGCCCGTATAAATTTAAAATATCGCCCCAGTCTTTTTTCCAGGTTAATGTGGTGCAGGCAGAAATATTAAATGAAAAAGTATTAGAGTATGCAAATTTAAGCGGAGAAGAGACAGTCATCGATTCTTATTGCGGAACGGCGACTATTTCTATTTATATGGCTAAGCGGGCTAAAAAGGTGTATGGCATTGAAGTAGAAAAAAGCGCTGTCAGGGATGCTAAAATTAATTGTGAGTTAAACGGTATCTCTAATTTAAAATTATTTAGCGGAAAAGCAGAAGAATGGCTTTATAAATGGAGGAGAAATTGCGAAGAAGTTTATCTTATTATAGTGGACCCGCCCCGCAAGGGCTGTTCTTCAAAAGTTTTAAAAGGGATTATAAAGATTAAACCAAAGAAAATTATATATATATCCTGTAATCCGGCAACTTTTGCCCGTGATTTAAAGTATCTAACCAGAGGTGATGATTATAAATTAAAAAAAGTCTTGCCTATCGATATGTTCCCTCAGACGGGTCACATAGAATGCATAGCATCTTTGGAAAAGTGATTAATCTGTTCAACAATTCCATATATTAAAAATATTGTATCAAATATAGATATAACAAGCATATTGTAAGTATCAAACTTTTATATTTGCTCTCTCTGTTAATTTTTACGCGTTTTTCTTTTTAAGCTATTTTCACGTGAATTTGTCTTTTAAAGATACAAATTGAATAACCATGTAAGACATTTCTTCTGTGTTGATAGTAGATAAAATTTATAAATATATAATTTCTCTTACAACCATTTTCTACAACCATATTTATTATATCTCTCTCTGCCTACTTTTTAGATAAATTTTATCATTTTGTCTCAATAATATCAAAATACTATTTTATTATTATAGTAAATTTATCAAAAAATATTCGTGTTAGTAATATTAAATATAAACTCATAGTTTTAACTATTATTGATATAAATTGTATAAAATAATCTGCTTTATGCTATAATGAATGTCACCACATATGCAAAATAGTAAAATATTTTTTCTATGTGGTAGGTGTTTGTAAAATGGCTAAAAACAGTATAGACAACACTAATTATTTTACTTTATTCATCATATACATCGTCATTTTTAATTTACTATTTATGCTTCCGATATTAGCACGGGAAACCTTCAAGGATATAAAAATATTCAAAGATATCCCTTACACGGTGATTAAAGATGTCGATCCAAATTTCACCAGTCTTGATATTTACACACCATTAACAGATGAACATTTTCCAGTGATCGTTTTCATCCATGGAGGTACTTGGTCTTTCGGAAATAAAGGCAGTTTAAGTGACAAAACAATATCGTTTATCAAGGCGAATTTTGTATATGTTAGCATTAATTATCGATTATCTCCTGATATAAAACATCCTATACATACTAGTGATGTAGCTAAGGCAATTACCTGGATATATAAGCATATTTCAGATTATGGCGGTGATCCCCAAAATATCTTTCTTTTAGGACATTCCGCTGGTGGGCACTTAGCCGCACTTATTGCAACAGATGAACACTATCTTAAAGATTTAGGTTTTTCGACCAAAATTATAAGGGGAGCCATAGGCCTGGACAGTGCTGCTTATCATCTTCCTACTCTAATTAGAAGTGAACCTGAAAATGACTATCTTTTTGAAATGGCATTTGGTAATAATTCCGATATTTGGGAAAAAGCCTCTCCAATTAATTACGTAGAAAAAATCCAAAGTACTCCTCCATTTTTATTAATTTATGCCGGCGATCGGGAAGTTTCCAAGGTAGTTAATCTGGCTTTTTTTGATGCTTTGCGAAAATCGGGGCACGAGGTAGATTTGTACCATGCTTCTGATAAGAATCATGTAAGTATTGAACGCGACTTGGGGAAATCCGGAGATATCACTATTGAAAAAATTCTTCAATTTATTCATAAACATTTAAAAAATTAATAGTAAAACTGGTAAAATTCGGTAGACAAAATATTTATGATTACTATTTCAACTCACAGGCCAAAATCTTGTATGTAAAATTTTTTATTACTAAACAGCCTGATAATCAAAAGTAAAGTGTTTTTTCTTAAATAAATTAATACAAAGGTCCACCACTTAATTTTTTTATCTTGAATCAGGAAAATTGCGTTTGGAGAATCGGTAAAAAGGTTTTTAAAAAGTTCTTCTGCGTATTTACGAGTGGTTATATTCATTAATAAAGCAACACTTTTATTGGTACCGGGCATCATTCCTATTTTTAATAATGTATTTTTTATTTCCCCCCTCTTATTGATAAAGCGAAATTCGTGTTCAGTTGGTACTTTTTTTGATCCTCCTTTCTGGTACTATGAGATTTTTTCATTTTTTCCAAACCTTTCGGATAAACAAAATTTGTCTAGTTTATCTTATTTTCAATAAAGCTTTTTTCATATCTGCTCAGTTTTCAAATTGAGCATTTGCCTTGGATATCGGGAGAATACGAGAACGCGGGGTTATTTTAAAAAAAGATTGATTTTATAAATAAATGTGATATAATTATTTATATATAATTTGTACATTGTAAAAACATATTTAATTTAGCCTGTATGAAAGCAACAGGAGAGACGTTTTCTTTCCACCATAAAAGAAAAGGAGCCGAAGAGGCAAGATACCAAAAGTATTGAAACTTTCAGGTAAAAGGACTGTTGCTGGACAGAACTCTGGCCAGCTTTATACAAAAGAGCACCGACGGGGCAATTTCTAATTTTTAGGAAAACCCTTACAGAGTTTGCAAAAAAGTATTTCCTAATGCTTTAGGAAGAATCTTTTTTAAGGTAAAAAGACAGAGTAAGAAAGTAATATCCTTATTTTTTTATTCTGTCTTTTTTTGTCTATAAATCATCGATAAAATTTAATAAGAGATAAAAATAGCCCCTTGGTCTAACGACCAAGGGGCGTAACAAGCTTTACACCAATTGCCTAGAGCCATCTAACACAATCGATAGACTTGTAATTTAGTAGTATATCAAAATTATTAACAAATTACAAGTTATAAAAAGCTCTGGCGTATGGTTTGGCCAGGGCTTTTTTACTTTTAAGAGATTTTGAAAAAGATTGATTCTACTATTTAAAAATAAAAGGAGGATTTATAAAATGTTAAAGAAAAAAGGATTTGCAATTTTTAGCCTGGTTCTCGTTTTAACCCTTAGCTTGTTCCTGGGTTTATCTCAGATAAGCCTTACCACCGAACAGCCTTCTTTGCCCAAAGTTGAGCTACCTTTAATAGTTACTACTTGCGGACAGAGTCCCGGGGCTCTTATGGTATGGGTCTTGTCCAAACAGATTAAACTCCCCTGCGATCGGAATGATCTCTTAACCGCGGAACACCTAAAAGCCAAAGCAGAAGAAGGTAATCCCTACAAAACTTTGATTATTACCACCGGCACAAGTATGAAGGGGATGGGAGCAGCCGGAGTCGATATAGATTATGAAGTAGCAAGAATAGAAGCGATTATCGAGGAGGCCAAAAAAGAAGGCATCTTGATCATCGGCGCACACATTGAAGGGATGGCCAGAAGAGTTGATGCAACAGATGCTGCCTCTATCGCAACTGTTATCCCTGAATCAAAACTTCTCCTGATAAGAGAAGACAGCAACGAAGATGGCTATTTCACCAAAGCTGCAGAAGAACAGGGTATCCCCATCATTATCTTTAAAGAAACCTTAGACATTATTGATATATTTAAACAATTGTTCAACCTGGAGGGATAAATTTTATCTTCCAATAAAAGCATTAACTTGTTAAATTATTGTAAAATTCTTTAAATAATTATACGAGGGAGGGATAAAATGTTTACACATGCTGGTATGATTTTGGTTGTAATGGCGGTGGCTTTTGCAGTAGCCAGATGGCTAAAGTTAACTATTGAGTTATCCATGTTTGCAGCAGCAATTGCCGGGGCTCTGGCTCATGGGGCAGGTATCCCCGTTCGCCATATCGTAGATGGCGCTTTTACTTATTACGATGTTTGCCTTATCTTTATTACCGCTACATTTTTTATGAATCTTCTTAAAGAAGCAGGTGGTGTAACCTATATTATTAGAAGTATAATAACAACTTTTCATAAACAGCGCTTTGTTTGTCTATTACTGCTGACTTTAGTTCTTTTGGTTCCCGGGGCATTAACCGGCTCAGGCGCTGTAACCGTATTAATCATGGGGACCATGGTGGGAAGTGTGCTGACCTATATGGGCATATCGGAGACCAGAACTGCCGCAATAATCTTTCTTTGTGCTGCCATGAGTGCTGCTGCACCACCCATTAATCTCTGGGCCATGATGGCTGCTGCCGGGTCAAATATGCCTTATGTTGGATTTATGCAGCCTTTGCTAATTATCACCGTTAGTGGAGCACTTCTTTCTATGTTCATTTTAGGCTGGAAGGGAAAAGCGGTTGATTTGGAAAAAGCCCTTAAGGAATTACCCAAACCCCCTGAAAAAATGAACTTTCTGAGAGTGATTATACCTTTTTTAGTATTCTTTGTTTTAGTTTTAGCAGGCAGGATTTGGCCTTTTCAGATGCCCATCCTGGGATTGCCTTTAATGTTTCTCATCTCAGCCCTTGCCGTCTTTGCCATCAGTCCGAAAAAACTTCCCGTCTTGGAGATTGCCAGTAATACTATCCGCCAGCTTATCCCTTTGGTGGGGATCATGATCGTGGTGGGAATTCTCATTCAAATTATGGCCTTAAGCGGAGCTCGAGGACTTATTTCCCTGGGAGTAGTAACTTTACCCCTTACGGTATTATTTGCCACTCTCTGGCTGATCCTGCCCTGGTCTGAAGGGTTGGTACAGTATGCTGCCGCTCCACTGCTCGGGATTCCCCTGATTCTGCTCTTTAACATGAAGGGATTAAATCCCATTATAGCCTTATCAGCAATGGCGGTCATGTGGCCTTTGGGGGATTGTCTTCCACCTACTGCCGTGGTGGGAAGGGCAACGGTTATCGAACTTAAATATAAAGGAAGCTATTACGGTGAGTTTGTAAAGACCTGTCTGGTACCGATGCTAATCATATTATTTATTTGCACCCTTTTTATTATCTTCAGTAAACAATTGAGCTTTCTGAT
>NMQN01000103.1 GCA_003575245.1 Candidatus Atribacteria bacterium 1244-E10-H5-B2
GTCCGGGCGTATATAAGAAGGAACAGGCTAAAGGCAATAAAGGTTGGTAAACGTTATTTGGTAAGCGTTGAGAATTTAGATAAATTTCTATCCGGGGAAGGCGATAAAAGATAAGCCGAAGGGGATAAATGAGGTTAAATTTAAAAATTCTAAAAAAAATTTTGCCTTCTTATAAGTGGGAATTGAAGGAAGGCTTGACGAAAAAAAGAGGAATGAGCATTAAAAATTTAGGGAAGGGGTGACAAATAAAAGTTATGAATACCAGGGAAGAAATTATCTCTCTTTTATCTAAAAGCGAGAAACCTTTGGGTCCTAAAATAATTGCCCTCGAGCTTAAAAAAACAAATTCAAATATCCGGAAGATTTTATCTAACCTGCACAAAGAGGGGAAGATCACCAGGGCGGGCTTCGGTAAGTATTCGGTGCTAACTGTGAATAAGAGTGTGAACGTCTTAGGTGAAAGTGTGAACGTTTTAAATAAAAGTGTGAATGTTGGGTCTCCAGAGGCAAAGAAGTTAATCAATAGGGAAATCAATAAATACCGGAGAACTTATTTTCAGAAGCTAAAAATAAAAGATCCTGAGGCCTACGGAAAAATGAGAAAAGCGAAAAACAGATATCTCAGAGATTGGCGGGTCAGGAATCCGGACTACAATAAAAATTGGCTAAAAGCATATTATAAAAAATATCCGGAGAGGGTGAGAGAGTACCAGAGGCGCTACTGGCTCAAAAAAGCTCTACCCCAGGCAGGCAGTTAAAAAGGCCGAAAAATAGGGAATATCATAAGGGTAAATTATTTGCCCCCTTAAAAACGAAATATGAAGGCTAAAAAAGAGCTAAATTAGCAGAAAAGCCTTATATCTTATAGCTTTCAGGGTTTAGAGCTAAAAGGGGGGTGGTAAAGGGTATCGAGCGGGTCAAAGAAACGCTAATAAAGCGGAAATTGAGCGGTTTTAGGGCTATTCTGAACGATTTAAAGAGGGACAGGGAATCCCCTCTAAATAAGATTTAAAAGTTGAATCCTTACAATCCTATTCTTTGGGGATTCCCCGACCTCTCTATCTTAACATTTTCTATTTGTTAAGAGAAGGGAGTAAAAAAATGATATATTTCTTATGGTTGATTTTTCTGTTGTTTATAGCTGGGATAATCTATCTTGTATTTATAAAAAAGCCGGAGAAGCCGGAGAAGAAACAAAAGCATTCTATAAGAAAAAAATCGGGTAGGCTTAAATGGTAATTAAATTTTACCAGGCTATCGCTGACCTTATTTTAAATCATTTACATAATAAATTTAGGTGGTGATCATAAAAATATAGGGGAGTGGTTTAAAGAATGAAAATAAAGCTAAAGGCTTTAGAAGAAACCAGGTCTTTCTATAAGGTGGAATTGAAGAAGGGAGGCCTGACCGGAAAAAAGAGGAAAGATTACTTAAAGGCTTTAAAATCTATCGAAAAAATCATTAAGGAAGAGAGAAAGCCGGGGAAAAAATTAAAGCATAAAAAATTTATTCCCTATGATCATAAAGCAGTATTCCAGAATAGCAAAAGAGGCTATTAAATAATTCTAGGTGGTGATTTAATGTTACCGGAACGATTAAACTTTTTAAAAAGATTCGATATTTTTTACCAAGTGATAGTTAATGCAGTAAAAGAGGATAGGATTGATGAGAGAGATTTTTATATAATTATCGGGGCAAAATGTAAATCAATGAATCAGGAAAAACGAGAAGAAAATCTTTTGTTAAATAAAAGGGCCGGATAAGGCCTAAAAACAGCTATGAGATTTTTTTAGAAATCGGGAAAAAACTCTATTCTTTATTTTTATATAAAAGGGATTATGTATAATTGGGGGAATCTTAAAAAATAAAAACGCTGTAAGGGTATATATAGCTCAATTCGTTGGTGTGGCTCGGTATCATTTTTTATTTAACAAAAGTATCTTTTGAGGGATGAAAGAATAAAAATAAAAAGACTGTTTGGATTTTTTCTTTAACCTATATTATGATTTTGTTAGTTAAATTAAGCAAAATAAATCAAAGAGCCAAAAAGAGCAGAAAATCAGAAAAAATAAATCGTTATTTTACAAGGGTTACACGACCACTTTTGCATCGTCTCCGTGTGGCTCGGTGTGGCTCTGTCTCTCCGTGTGGCTCAGAGAGGTTTTTTCAAAAAAATATGCTTATTAGGGTCTATAAAATTATTTTCATTTATCGGAGTGGCTACGAATAATTTAATTTTTTAGTATGATCCGGAGAGATTTGTATTTAACACAATACATATTGTGTATAATTACAGAAACCTTATGAAATAAGGGTTACAAGATATTTGGATTTATTTTAATGTGATACTTGCTTTTTTGCTTAACCTATGTTATTATTATGTAAGATAGATTAAGGATAATAAGGGGGTAAAAAAGTAATGAATATTGTAGAACCAATCAGGTCAGAAAATCAAATAAAACAGATAAGGGGAAATCTATTTCGGCAGAAAAATCCGAGAGATTATTTACTATTCGTTTTTGGTATTAACTCCGGCTTGAGAATAGGGGACATTCTGTCCCTTAAACTTGCAGATGTTAAAGATAACCAGGGGAATCTAAAAGACTATTTAGATATCAAAGAGCAAAAGACCGGAAAGACCCGGAAGGTGCACTTTAATAAGCAGATCAAAGAAGCCTTGAATCATTATTTAGAAAAGACTGGAATATTTAATCTGGATCGATACTTATTCACTAACGAGAAATCAAAAGCGAACAAGCCAATCACCAGGATAAGAGCCTATCAGTTAATTAATAAATGGTGTAGGGACGTTGGGATTAAGCATAAAGTTGGTGGCCACACGCTTAGAAAGTCATTCGGATATCACCTAAGAAAGCAAGGGATCAGTATCGAACGGATCTCTAATCTATTGAATCATCGGAATATTAAAGTAACTTTCCGTTACATTGGAATCAATGATGATGAAAATAAAGAAGTTATTAATGGCTTTGGGATATAGAACAGATAAAGAAGAAGA
This sequence comes from Candidatus Atribacteria bacterium 1244-E10-H5-B2, assembly GCA_003575245.1. The sequence continues at coordinate 3,017 of NMQN01000103.1, forward strand.
AGAGAGGAAGGCCAACGATTTTCACCCAGGAATTGAGATCTAAACTAATTGAGCCATTTTGGGCTAGGTTGAGGCTGGTACGCGCACGCTGCTCCTCCCCGATCCTTATCTTCGGTCATCTGTTATATTTCTCTTATATTTATATTTCTTAAAATAATTCTTTAGAAAAAAAGGATTTTTTAAATGCCTGTCGTATAGTATATAAAGTAGTGCTTCAACAATTATGTTTTCCTTGTTTCTATGAGTTATGACATTATGTTAAAAAAATAAAAGGAGGTCTTTTAAAGTGAACAAAGGCGAATTGATCAGTCAGGTGGCAAATGAAATAGAATGCACCAGAGTGGAAACTAAAAGAATCGTAGAATGTATATTTAAAAATATTACTGGTTGTCTAGCTAAAGGTGATGCCGTTAAATTAGTAGGTTTTGGTACTTTTGGTATTAGAAAAAGGGCTGCCCGAATGGCCAGAAATCCGCTCACCGGTGAAAAAGTATCTGTACCGGCTAAGAGTGTTCCCTTTTTTAAAGCTGGTAAAGAATTAAAAGATAGAGTAAAATAATAAGAGGTCGAAGAAATAAAGATTTTCTTATCGATGGAGAATTACTAACTTTAAACCTAAGATAAAAGGAGTGATGACTATATGAAAATTAATATGAGTAAGGGACTTATTCTTATGCTATTGCTTCCAACTTTTATATTAATAATGTTTATCTTAGAAATCATTTATGCAAAAGAGATTTTTGATAAGTTCTTAACTCTTGGTGTTATTGCTTTTCTTTTTCAACTGGGTCTGAAAATTGGTTCTATTGATGAAAAGGTTAATGGTGTAAGTAATAGATTAGATGATGTGGAAAAAAAGGCTATATAAAATGTCCAAACCATTAGAAAAAGAATTTAAGTATTATATCAAAAATCAGAATAAGCTGGTAAAGAGATATAACAATAAGTGCATTGTAATAAAGAATGAAAAAGTAATTGGCGTTTATGATTCGGAGGCAGAAGCGGTTCAGGAAACTTCAAAAAATGAACACCTGGGGACTTTTTTAGTACAGAAATGTACACCAGGCAAAGAAGGTTATACCCAGACTTTTCACTCAAGAGTAAGTTTTTAAAGCAAATAAAAAAGTTGGGAGGAATGATCTATGCCCGTAATGTATATTGTTTTAACCCATATGATTTCCAAAGAAGAAAAGTTGTTTTTTGCTCTTTGCCCGGAATTGGATGTCGGCAGCCAGGGCGAGACAGTCGAAGAAGCCGATAATAATTTGAAGGATGCAGTTGTTTTATATCTAAATACCATTGAAGAACTAGGCACCAGAGACCATATTTTTAAAGAGAGAAACATAAAAGTATATTCTCGCAAACCCAAACCTGCTTTGAGAAAAATCAGTATGCCCAAGAGTTACAATAATTTCCCCTTTATTACCCAAGAAACTGTGCCTTTAACTTAGCTATGAATAAATATCCTATTGTCTCGGGCAAAAGATTAATAAGAGCATTAAAAAAAGCAGGGTATGTAATACATAAAGGGAGAAGAGGCAAAGGTGGTAAAGGTTCTCATATTGTAATAAAACATCCTACTGATAATAGAAAAATAGCAGTTGTACCAGATACGTCAAAAGATTTAGCAAAAGGATTGTTGGGCACAATAAGGAGACAATTAAAGATAAGCAGAAAAGAATTTATTAAGATATTACAGGGCTCCTAATAAAGAACAAAAAAGAAGCTCTTATCTATCCCTTAACAAAGGGTCTTATCTATAAGGTTTTTCGATAAAAAATAGCCTTTCCGTAATGATTTACAGGTAAAGATTAAATTACATAGGGTATAGTAGGGGGTCGATGCTTGGTAAGCTAATAACAGGGGTAGAAAGGCACCTGGAAGGCAAATTTCACCATTAAAAGCACCTCTTAAATAAATTACTTAAGCAAATTCAAATACGTCGCTAGCGTCGCATTTCTTATTATTAGAATAACCTACCAGAAAAATAATCGGTCCCCGGATAACTACACTTACAGCTATTATTTTTTTACTTCTTCACTCTTACGGCACTTATTTTTTTACTTCTTCACTAATACCAGTTTAATCTCCGGAATACCTCTAAAAACGAACGTCAGGTATCTTTATTAGCGAATATTTATCTTATTAAGGCAACCATAGGCAATAATACCTATTTTCTTTTTTTAGATAAAAAAAAGGGGTAAATTTTAAAATATTTTATGCTCATACTTGAAATTTTGGCTGATTGTCCATATCTTCTAAAAGTTTTATGTAAAGTAAACTTAAGTAATTAACCTATTCAATTTTTTAGGCATTGCTTGATATGAGTATATGTGCTATATATATGCAAAAGAAGAAAGGAGAATTGAATCTATGCCTATCAATATCAGAGGGGAAAAATATTACCTGGTCGAGGATCTCGCTAAGATACT
>NMQN01000769.1 GCA_003575245.1 Candidatus Atribacteria bacterium 1244-E10-H5-B2
GATGCAGATATTATCGTAGTTTATGAAACTAAAAAGAGATTTTTAGATAGATTAGAAGAACTTTATCTTATGTGGGATATCCCTATTGCTTTTGATATACTTGCTTATACGCCAGAAGAATTTTATAATATGCTTAAAGAAGACAACCCCTTTATTGAAAGAATAAACAGAGAAGGAGAAGTTATCTATGAAGGACCCAAATCAAGAAGCTCTTAGATGGTTTATACAATCAGAAGATGACCTTGAATTTGTGAGATGGTTAAGTGAGGAAAAGAAATTTTTAGATAAAGGCTGCTTTGTTGCCCAACAGTCTGCAGAAAAGGCAATGAAAGCTTGTCTTTATGCTCAGGGAGAAAGAATAGTAATAGGACATTCTTTATTCGATTTTTGTGAAAAAATAAAAACCGATATCTCAGAGTTTTCAGAAATTTTAAATGAGTGCAGAAGATTAGATCGTTATTATATCCCCACAAGATACCCCAATGGCTTACCAGGGGGAGTTCCTTTTCAGCATTTTACTGAAGAAGATATAAGAAATGCTTTAGATGATACAGAAAAAATTGTAAATTTCTGTAGAAAATTTCTCCAGAAGAAAGGAGTTTTTATACATGATGAAAAACTGTAAAAAATTAGATTTTAGTAGATTTTTGTTAACATTTGTTATCTTATCTCTAATTATATTTTTATCATTCCCTGCTTCTGCCCAGGAAGAAAAAAAAGAATCGGTAGTAAATATTCAGGCAGATAATGTAACTTATGATAAAAGCATGGATAAGATGGTCTTTGAGGGGAATGTAATTATTATCCAGGAAGATATCACTCTAACTGCCCAGGAAGCTGATTTTGATGTAGATAAAAAGATTGGTCAGATAAAAGGCGATATAAAATTAGTCCAAAGCGATATCACCATTACCGGCGAAACTCTTGAAGCTTTTCTTAATGATAAAAGATATATCTTTCAAGAGAAAGTAATATTGGTTCAACAGCGAAAAGACAAAGAAGAGAAAGAAGATAACCTTACCTGGAACTGTAACAAACTGGAAATTTTTACAGATACCCAGGATTTAACTGCCACCGGAGAAGTAAAGATCTTAAAGAAAGACTACATCATAACTACCGAGAAAGCAATTTATAATGATGAAGAACAGAAAATCACTTTATCAGGTAAAGTAAGAATAGAAGAAGAGGGCGGGAGATGGATAACCGGCGAAAAAGCCGTCTTTTTTATTGACAGCGAGCGATTAGAAGTGGAAGGAAATGTCCGAAGCGGCATCAAATTAGACTAAATGACAAGTTTTGTGCCAGGCACAAAACTTGTCATAAATGCATAGAGGGGCGATTTTATGAGAATTATGAATGTGAAAAGAGCGATAATTTTTTTATTAGCAATAGGGTTAATGGTAGTAGTCACGGGATGTGCGCGCTGGCCTGGTGAGCCAGGACCGGAACCAGAACCCGGGGAAACCGAGTATCAGTTGGAAATTACCGTGGAAGTTGCAGGGATAATCAATTCTAGTGAAGGAACGTATTATATAGTTATAGATGCTGATGGAAATTCAGCTACTGGACCAGGATATGATATTTCATTTTGGGATGATAGATTTTACTATATTAAATTAGAGGATGGATTCTTTTATTTTACTCAAGTAGAAGAAGGATCTCCGGAACTTTATTTAGCGGATAGTTTAATCAGTGGAAATAAGATTCAAGTAACCATAGCTTTAAGTAATTTAGAGAATCCAAACAGTATCGATATTAATGTTATCACTACTGATACAGAAAGTAGTACCATATATGAGCATTTAGATAGTTATTTTACTGTTAACACTGATCTTGGTACAACTGGAGAAGGAGTTGTTTCAGAAGGTGGTTCTGAAGAGGGCGGAGCAGATTTTGATATAGTAAAAGTTACAGCTGAAATTATCACTCTTTATTAATATAATTAACTCGCCAACCGGTTAAAAAAGTAAACAGGCGAGACGCCTGTCCTACTAACGACTATTTTATCTCGATCCCGTATTTCTTACACTAACGACTAATTTATCTTGCAACTCGCTTCTTATCCTAACTAATCTCTATCCTAACTGGCTAACCGGCAAACCGGTTAACTGGCTAACTAAATTTTCCTGCATTTAATACTAACGACTATTCACTATTCACTAACGACTAACTCACTCTCCCCCAATAGTTATCTTCTCAGTAGGGAAAGCTTTAATGTAAAATTCCACCCAGAAAGAGTCAGTGGCCTGCTTATAATTTATGGTTATTTCACGACAATGAAGATCCCAGGTAATTCCTACCACACTATCAGTGAGTTTAAAACCATTTTCTAAATCGACCACTCCTTTATATTTTATTTTCCAATCATCAGTCAATTGCAAGTCAAGCTGGGAGTTTATCTTCTTAGTCCACTCATTAGTATTTAGATTATAAGAGGAGCTAAAATTCATCTTCCAATCATCTTTTGGTTTATATTCTAATTTTGCTACTAAATCTCCAAAATTCTCCGCAATAAGATCATAATTAGTGGACAAATCCAACTTAATCTTTTCAGAGGGTGTTAAAGTTAATTTTCCGCTCGCTGTATTGGTCAGAGGAGCTATATAATCAAAATTAAAAGGAGTCGGGCCCACCGATTTATTATAACTATAAGATAGAGTAGAGGAAATATAAGGGTTATAAACTGCTAGTAAATCCACTTTCCCTCCCACCAGATAGCGAGCTTCACCGGTTAAATAGACATCCTGCCGAAATATTCCCGAAGGGGTCAAAGTTAAATATTCGCCCAAATCAAAAGGTCTGTTAAGGTTAAAAACATATTCTCCCCGCCAGTTATCTTCTTCAGTTGCCGCTTCATAAAAATGTCCTACCGAGGCGTTAATACCATAGGTGATTTTAGTATCTCCGATGACAGCACCACCCTTGTTAAAGACAAACTCCGGCAGGCGGTTAATTATTTTAGAAATATCTTCATCAGTATAGTTTTCACCATCAAGGTCAAATCTCTTTTCAGTTGTCAAATTTAAGGTATAGCCCTCACCATTATATTTTAACTCCCATTTTGGTTTTAGTTCAAGGTCTGCCGCTTCCTGGCTGGCCGGGTTTTTATCAGTATATGCCAAAGTAAGGGCTGAGCTTAGTTTATCATTAAAAGTATAATTATGGTTCACTTTAATGTTGCCATTGATACTTAAATCTTCTTCCCCCAGTCCTGTTCCGCTAAAAGTATATTTACCTACAAGCTTAATATCATATTTTTCACCTTTTTTATCGTAATTTACATTTAGATTTGACTGTATACTATTAGTTAAAAGTTCTTCTCCCTGAGTTTTTCTACCGCTATAATCTAAAACAAACTGAGTTTTTAGATTATCTGTAATATTTTGCTGATAATCTATCTTACCAGTAATATTAGAACTATCAGAATCTTTTTCTTTGATTTGGTATAAATAAAAGGAGGCATCTCCGGAATTATCGCCTTCTCCTCCTATTTCGAGAAAATGCTTTATGCCGGTCCCGATACCTTTTTTCTCAAACCAATCAATATAAAGAGTGCCATAAGATTTTTCATTTACATAGTAATTAAAATTAATTTTTGCATACCAGCCATCATTACTATTTTGTCCTATCTTGGGTAGAATGGGAAGTTGGGTTTTACGGTCTAAGAAAATCAGAAAATAGGGAAGGGTAATGATTTTAGTCTCGCCTTCATACCAGGAGATATTACGGGCAATTATTTTATCCTTGGGGTAGATTATCATTTCTTTGGTGACGAAATGATAATGAGGTTCTTCTAATTCGCAGGTGGTAAAACTTCCCTCGCTAATTTCCACTGTCTCCGGGAAATTTTCCATCTTCTCTCCCTGATAATATACCTTTCCCTTTATGCTTTCCCCGGTTAATTCACCTTTTAATCGGAGCAGAATTGTTTTTTTAGTCTCCCAATTATAAGTAAGTTCCTCACAGTTAGTTTCCGACTCATCCTGTTTTAAGAAGATTTCTCCGGAGGCAAAGAGAAGGTTAGTGTCTAAATTAATCTTTAGGTAATCAGCATCTATCTCGATATCCTGATATTGAAAATTTACCTTGCCTTTGGCAATAATCAGGTCTTCGCCCTCTATCTTTTCATAGGTAATAAACTCAGCTTTCAAGGAGATATCCAATTCTTCTTCTGATTCTGTCTCTGCTGCGGTTTCTGCTTCTGTTTCTTCTTCTATTTTTTCTGTTTCTTCTACTTCTATGGCCTCTTGTGTTGTGGGTGTTTCTTGCGTATCTTCTGTCCCGATTGTCTCTCCGGTTTCTCCTGTTTCCTCTGTCTCCTGTGCAAAAGATATCAGGACAAACTCAGTTTTTAAGTTACCCAGGTTTAGCGCCAAAATCATTATAAATAATATTAAAAAAATTGTTGCATTTCTTGTTGTTCCCATTATGGTTCTCATCATATTCTAGATATTCCTTAAAAGCTATAAACTGATAACTGAAAACTTATTTTCCTTACCTAAAAACCAAAAACTAATAACTATAAACCAGTCTTGTTATTTCCTTCCTAACTAACTAACCAGCTAACTAACTATCTTGTTTTTAAAGCTAACGACTAAGTAATTGGTCAATCAGTGAATTGTATTAACTTGCATCTTGCAACTCGCAACTTGCACCTGTATTTCTTACTAACGACTAATCTATTTCTTCTCCGATCCAAGCATAATAAACACCCCTAAAATAGCAAAAACCATATTAGGTGCCCAAGCCGCTAAAAACGGAGTTAACATACCTCCTCGTCCCATGGATCTGGTAGTGGAAAGGAGGATGTAATAAAGCAAAACCAGGACAATGCTGAGGATTACTCCTGTAGCTTTACTACCCCGTTTTACCCGCAGGCCCAAAGGCACTCCCAGCAGCACAAAGATTAACCCGCTAAAGGGGATAGAATATTTCATATAGAGGTCTACTTTGAAATTATTAGTATCTGCCCCCACCTGGTCTAAAATATCTATTTGTTGTTTTAATTCCTTGCTACTCATCTCCTGGGGGGTTCTCTGATTTTTAAAGAATTTTTGCAGGTCTTCCTTGACAATTATATCCATATTTGTAAAACTCATTTCGTAAGTAATCTTACCATCTTCATCATAATTATACATAGTCCCATTCTCCAGTTTCCAGGTATCGACTACCCACTTACCTGTCTTGGCGGTTATCATTCGGGGAAATTTTTCCCGAGTCATTTCATAGATCATAATGTCCTGCATAATCATATTCTTTTCGTCTAATCGATTGATATAGAAATAACGGTTTTCAGCATCACGGAAAAAGACGTTCCGCCTGATGTTAGGTGGACCTTTCTTTAATACAATCTCTCGGATAATATTCTGGGAGATATGATTAGCCTCGGGGACGATATAGTCATTGATTAAAAAAGCTAAAATACTTATGG
>NMQN01000752.1 GCA_003575245.1 Candidatus Atribacteria bacterium 1244-E10-H5-B2
AAATAGTTAACTTTGAAATAAGAAATAGTTAACTTTGAAATAAGAAATAGTTAACTTTGAAATAAGAAATAGTTAACTTTGAAATAAGAAAATCATCCTTTTAACCTTTGTCTATAAGGGTTTGCCAAAAAGACAACTCTTATAGACATATTTAAATAACAACAACAAGAAGAAAAAGAGAAGTTGTTGTTTTTTAAAAAATTAAAGGAGGAAGAAATGAAAAAATCCAAAGAAGTTTCTATAAAAAATAATAATGAAATTATCCTACCAAAGATAATAAAATCCGAAGTAAATTTATTATTACTCCCATTTTTTACCCTAGGGAGAAAAGATAAAAGACTAAAAACCGAATATAAAAAGATAGGCAAAGGAGAAAATCAAGGAAAAGAGATTAGTTGGAATGTTTCAGCTAATCCTGAATATGGATATCCTGGCCCCTTTGATAGAGAAGTCCACAAAGCTATTGAACAAATTGTAACGGAAATTATAAAAATAGATGGCATCATTAGAAACCCTATTCAGTTTTCGATTTACGGTCTATGTAAGAGAATGAGAATCAAGGGTGGAAAAAATTACCAAGAAATAAAAAAGGCTTTAGAACGGATTCAAGCTACTGTAATTAAATCAGCAGGTACCTTTTATTCAAAGGAAGATAAGCAATGGATTGAAGATATTTTTAGCCTCTATGATAGGGTAGTCTTTACAGGCAAAAAATTACCTAATGGTGAAATAGCCGATAACAATTATCTTTTTTTAGGAAGTTGGTATCTCCAGAACCTAAATTCTCACCACACAAAACCGATTAATTATACCTATTGGCGGAGTCTTGAAAGCAAAATAGCCTCCCGACTTTACGAAATTTTAGGGGTAAAATTTTACGGGATAAGGAATAAAAAAGTTTGTTCCCTATGTTTTAAATATTCTACCTTATGCCAGATCCTTCCTATAATTCCCTATAAATTTATTTCTTTAGCTAAGCAACAGCTAAACCTGGGCAATAATGAACTTAAGGACACCGGGTTTATTTCAAAATATGAGTGGAGTGAGAACGGAAATAACGGTTGGCTTATACGTTACTGGCCAGGAGAGAGAGCCAAAGAAGAGATAAGAAGGGCAGAGACAGAATATCTACCGGGCCCGAAAAGAGGGTTAGGGGATTTTTCTCGAGGACAGAATGATTTAATTGATAAGTTAGCAGAAATCAACGTTTCCAGGATAACCGCCGAAGATCTAATAATAAATAATGATCAGGAATTGATAGAAAAATGGATCGAAGCAATTCATTATGCCAAGGCAGAAGATAAAGCAGCCTATTTAGTTAAGGCGGTAAGAGAAAACTGGCAATTCCCAGAGGAATATTTAAGGGAGAAAAGAGAGAAACAACAGAAAGAAGAAGAGGAAAAAATAGAATGTATTAAGATAAAGCAACAAGAAAGGGAAAATATAAAGAGGCGGGAAGAGATCAAAAAGATAGAACAAATTTATAATTCGCTTGATCCTTTGCAGCAGGAAGAGATAAGAATAGAAACAGAAAAAAGGCTACCAGAGTTTTTGAAAGTTCAGTTGAATAAGAAAAGAATTAAAGGAACAACTTCAAAATTGCTCGAGGTTGTCCTGGAAGAAAAGAGGAGAGAGATAATAAAAGAGTGGATTGATTCAGGAAGGATTAAAGACGCAAATAGTAATGTATAACAGCGATAAAGAAGTTTTCTTTTATCCGGAAGGAGAGGAATAACCAGGGGGTTTTGTAAGATGAATAAAATTTTAAATATATTATTAATAGGGTTGATTATAATAGTAGTTGTAGGCCTGTTTTACTTGGCAATCCCAAAGTATCAGGTTGAGATGGTTAGGTTAGACGATAAAACTGTTATGATAACTAAAATAAACACTTTGACTGGAGAAACTAAAACGTTTTATAGAGGAGGCGAAAAAGCAAAAGAAATTTACGAATATATTGAGGGTAAAGGGCATTATAATAAAAATTAAAGGAGGTATAAATAAGTGTGGTATATAATTTTATACACAGTTTTTGCAATTTGGGTATTTATTGACGCCCTCGGAAGAAAAGCAAAGGCTGTACCTTGGGCCATCGGTACATTTTTTCTTGGTCCAGTTATCCTTCCAATTTACATTGCTAAACGCCCGCTTAAGTCTGGAGAAATCCGAGAAGGCGGAACAGCTTGGAATATTCTTAAAAATTTTGCTATTTTTTGGACTATATTAATGGCGGTTGCTTTCATCTGGGGTATGTTAGCTACTAGCGTAAATATTCCGATGCTCCAAAGCGAAGCTGAAAAAGCCGGCTTTGCTATTGGGACAACGATTGGTCTAACTATGATTGGAGCACTTTGGTTTTTTCCATTTACAGCTACGGTGGTTTTAGGCTTAATCCTAAAAAAGTCATCAATTATAGAAAAAGGACCAACCGAACAGTTTATTTCCGAAACAGCACAGGAAAAGAAAGAACAAAAAATAACTGCAAAATCAAAACTATTTAGTTTTGGGGAGTGGGCATTCATAATAATCTTTGCCATTATCGTTTTTGGTTTTACAGCCTACAAAATCAATACAAATTATATTAAAAAACCAAAAATACAAAATTTTACTTCTACTGAAAGCACTATCCCAAAAACTAAAAGCAAAGACACTTATGAAAATGGACTAGTTTTGGTTGATTTTAAATGGGAAAGAGGGGAATACGATACAAGGTATTTAACCGGTATTGTAGAAAATAAGTCTAACAAAACATATTCACACGTTCAAGTTGAATTTAATTTATATGACGAAAACGATTTTCAGGTAGGTAGTACTCTTGCTAATATTAATAATTTTGAACCCAACGGAAAATGGAAATTTAAAGCGATAGTTTTTGAGGCCGAAGCAAGTAAAGCACGTTTAAAAGGGATCACTGGTTTCTAAATATACGAAATAAAACAAAATTTATAATTAGAGTTATAGAAGCTGAAAAAGTTCGGCAAATATTTAGGGACGCACGTAATAAATATAAAAACCAAAAAAAAGGAGGAAAAAATGAAAATTCAAATTAAAGACTTAAGACCGAATCCATTCAGGGATATGGATAATTATCCTATAAATGAGGAGAAGGTTCAAAGCCTTACTAACTCAATTAATCAAACTGGATTCTGGGATAATATTTTAGTGAGACCAAAACCTGGGTATACTTTCTGGACAAAACAAATTGATGACGGAGAAGAATTAGATGAAATGAATGCCCCTTGTTATATGCATATAACTTACGATGAAAACGGAGAGGAAGAAGATTATGATGACCCCATTTTTGAAATTGCCTATGGACACCATAGATTAATTGTCTTAAAGAAATTATTTAAACCCGATGATTATGTAGATATTCCAGTTAAAGAACTTGATGACCCTACTATGATTCGGATTATGGCGAATGAAAATATGAATGAATGGGAAGCAAATATATATATAATCGATGAAACAATTAATGTTGCAAATAAATATTTATTAAATCACCCAGAACTAGTTGAAAAAATTATTTTCGATTGCGATTTGTCGAAAGCGCAAATGCATCCTAAATATGAAATATCATCTAAAATTATATCTGAGTTTTTAGGTAATAAATTATGGTATCGGCAAAGAGTTGCTGAATCTTTAAAAAGACTTAAATTGGAAAAAGAAAACAAACTTAATAAAGAAGCAATAGAAAAATTACCACATGAAAAAACTGCTACAGTTTTTACAAGACAAGTCGAAAATATTAAAAATATAACCCCCAGACAACAAAAAAAAGCCGTAAAACAAATTATTGAAAAGCAAGATTTTAGTGAATCAGGAATGAAGTCAGCATTACTTGATGAAAAATATAGGGGCAAAGAGAAGGGTAAGGAAGAACGGGATTTCATTGAATTTAAGACTTATGTAATGGGATGCACAAAAGAAATAAATACATTGAATGGGAAACTTGGGAAATTATTATTGCTCGAAGAGGAACTCAAACCCGATATGTTACTGTACCGTGGCTCTATAGAAGCAAGAGATTTCGATAGTGCATTACGTTTATTGATTAGTATTTTAAAGGGATTTTTAGGGAAGGGGGAAACAGAATGCCAAAAACAAATCGTATCAAAGCAACAATCAAGGAAGTAATTGATATTTTTTATAAAAACGCTGGTGAATTATTATCTACTGTCAATATTTGTGCGAAATATTATAACTTAACGGACAAAATCTATAAGGAATTTCCAAGAGGAAATAAAAAAAAAGACTATAAAATGATCAAAAGATGTATTCATCCTGCAAGAGAGTATTTTCGTGAAAATGGTGAATTTCTAATTAGTGATTTATTTGATGGTGAAAGATATTATGTGTTGGTTACTTCTGCTGATAAATTTAAAAAATATATCATTAAAGAATTGGAGAAAAATATCAGAAGGAAGATTCGAGCAGGGGAACGTTTTGACATAAATCTTTATAATGTTAAAGAACGAAGATTGTTGCCTAAATATGAAATAAAGAGACTTGAAGAACCGGTTTCGGTAGATGAGAAAATAGCAAAATTTAAGAAGGGAAGCGATAAGACAGTATTACCTACCCCTCAATATGTTGAATGTCCGAAATGCCATTATAAATTTACAATAGATTAAATAAAAAAAAGAAAGCGGAATATTTCCTACTCCGCTTCTTTTTATGTACTCATAGTTTTCAGATTTTATATCTATTGCTCTGATTTTATACAACCACAAATTAAACATTTATTTTTTTTCATCATCTACCAAAATTAGCTTCGCTATTCTATTCCAGCCCCTCCTGGGTATACCCCACATAACACATATCTGACGCATCCGCTCGTAAGTAACCCCGTACATTTCGGCAATTTTATAAAGAGATTTAGTCTTGACTAGCTCCCTTAATTCGCTTTTTTTAATTGATTTCATATAATCACCTCGCTTTTAGTATAACACCCTCGACCTCTAAATGATAGGGTTTTTTATTTATTTTTATAGTTTGTGTTATTTAGATCCTTTTAATAATGATACTTTACAATTTCATTTACTTTCTTTAAGGTCCAGACAGGGTTCAGATTCCTTATTTCTTTAATCTCTTTCCATAAGTAACCGTATTTAGCCATGGTATAACAGATAAGAGCCTCCATTTTATAATCGTAAGGTTCTATCCTGATCAGCGGTATTAAAAGTTTATTTTCTTTCTCTTTGTAAGTGGGTATCTCCACCATTGCTAGCACATATTCAGGCTTTTTAAATGGCTTCTCGACTTCGTATAGATCAGGATTCAATTTTACTCTTATTATATGTTTGCATTCTATCCGGTTAAACTTCCAGGCCGGACATGAGCAACCCCATTCATTTTTATCTGATAGGGCAACCACATAAACACCATTACCATTTTCGCTTTTGACCTTCCATTTTTTGACCCATTTCATTATTAATTTACCTCCTTTTTTATAAATTCAAAATAACCTTTTAGTGTCGCCTTGTCTTTTAAAGATAGTTTTTTAAACCATTCGCTAAATTCTTTATGCTTTTCCTTTTCGATATAGTATCTTGGAGACAGAATCATATTATTTTTTTCTATCTCTTTCATTGAAACAGTAAAACATAATGGATCGGTAGATATAATCTTCACCGGCTACACCTCCTTATAATAATTTTCTATTTCTTCTCTCAAATAGTACATAGCCTAATGGTTCGAGAGTAACTTTATACCACCTGGACAATTCCCTTTCTTCGGTCTTGCTTAAAAATCTCATTAAAAAAGCAACATTATTCTGGCCGGTAGTTTTAAATCTTTCATCGATAATATTTCTAAGATACGATATATTATCCAATTTAGCCCTCCTTTCTATATTTAAAACGATTTTAAGCGTGTTTTTAGCCCTTGTCTTTAGCCCTTGCTTATGTTTATACCCTGCTTTTACTTTACACAAGTATCTTTTTATAAATTGTATAGATATTTAAAACCTTTTTGTTCTCCCCATTTCACTAAAAAATGGTAGACATAATTAGGCATAATAGAAGAAGGATTTAATTCAAAGAAAAATATCTCACCTACTAAAGTTATATTCCCTAGATTATCCCGGTTAAGCCAGTTGTAAATTTTGCTCCATATTTTAGATTCTTCTTTCTTCTCTAACGCCTCTTTCCATAAAATATCTTTTAGCATTCCTTTCACCTCCTTTTAAGTAATCACAAGGCAAGGAATTGTTTTCTTGCGAAACAACTCCCTGCTTTCTGACTGCTCAAGCCTTAAAATCATACTCAAAAACATTAACTTGACCGGCAAAATCTTCTCCATTATGAGCCATAGCAAAACCATTCTTAAATCTCCAAAAAGTTATGATCCTTTTATTAAAGGTTGGCCTTACTTTTTCAGTTTTAAGCCCGATTACCGGACCGCCCGAAACAGTACAAACCCCTTCATCAAAATATGGAGTTGTAATATTCCAGCCAGCCCTGACAATCTTATCGTCTGTGCTTTCAATAACCCCATAATCGCCATCCTTTATTAAACAATTATCGCTATTCTTGGCATAAACAATATCGCCAGGCTTCGGTCTGCTATTCTCTTTATTTATTGCCGGCTTGTCTAATAGCCCCAAAAACCTCATTTTATTAAACCTCCTGTTCTTTTATTAGATTATTGATATAATTTATAGCTTTCTCTGAATCTGTAAAGGCCTTTAAATCTTCATAATACGGTAGTTTATAGGCCCAAAAAAGATTTTTAACTTTTGCTTGAGTAACTTCGAAGCAACCATCTTTATAGATTAATTTAGACATTTATTTAACCTCCTAACATTCCTTCACTTTGAAAACTAAAGATATTATTATCCCCTAAAATTATATGATCTAAAATTTTAATCCCCAGAATTTCGCCTCCTTTCTTTAATACCTGGGTTACGGTGATATCATTCCCGCTCGGTTCTGCTTCTCCGCTGGGGTGATTGTGACAGAATATAAGGCTACAAGAATTATTTAAAATAGCACTCTTAAAAACTTCTCTGGGATGGACAATGCCTTCGGTTAGAGAACCTAAGGAAACTAACTCAAGGTATAAAACCCTGTTTTTAGTATTTAAGCCCATCGCCCAAAAATGCTCTTTGGTTTGATCAACTTCACATTCATTTTTAAGCACCTCAAAAAAGACCTTGGCCACCGCCTCGCAATCAGAAATTTTAATATTAGA
Source organism: Candidatus Atribacteria bacterium 1244-E10-H5-B2 (assembly GCA_003575245.1). Next base: position 7,195 of record NMQN01000752.1, read on the forward strand.
GTTACATTTGATATACATTTTAAGAACCTCCATTATCTGTTTTTATTAATGCTATTGCATAACATATAAGCATTCCGACAACCGCGATTAATTTTTGTGAGAATTCACTTAGACCACTTAATTTAGCTAGCGCCATCGTGAAAGGGGTAGCAACAAAAAGAATTACTATAATAAGGATAGTTTTTAAGGGCCCCATAACACACCTCCATTTATTTATTTTCTAAAGACAATTTAATTAAGTAAGCTTAATAAGCGCTAGGGATCTGACGCCTATAAACCGGCTTAATCAATTAATCAATTCTTGATGACCAGGTACACTCTAAACCGTGATTATTGCAGTAATCACAAAAAGCCCGGACCGATTCCTCGTTGACTGACATTTCTTGTCTATTGCTTAAATTTGCCCTTAATCCGTAACCGCCCCGGTAAGTATTTTTTGAGATACTTAAACCGTTGATGGCCAGATCTCCGTATCGGTCAGGATTGCCCAGAGCCTTAAAAGCCCGAACGATTTTAGATCTACCGGCTAAATGTAAAGCAGTACAACCGCAAACGTCTAACATAGTTCCAACAATTTTATTTTTGTTTTCGTCTTTAACCGCCCACCGGGGACTAGCCTTTTGCAGTTCCTTTAATTTTATTTGCCCGGCCTCGATCCCTGCCCTTTGAGCATTCATTAAAACCGCGATAATGTGTTTTGCTTCTTGTCTTTTCATTTAAAGCCTCCTTTTATTTATTTGTTTCCCGGTTATCTTTTTAACCTCTACAAAATGGCAGGGATTAAATTTTAATTTGGGATAACATTCACTGCATACATCTCTAAACTTTTCTTTAGACTTTCCAACCTCTTCATGGTATTCGAGATAACAAACCCTGACAGCGGAAGAGATCTCTTTTTTGCATTCCCAGCATTTCATTTAAAAGCCTCCTTTAATCTATTTTTTAAAGACCTCAGATTTAAGTAATCACACGCCAGGGGATTAAAATAATCCCCTGGGATCTGACTGCTTAACCTTTAATAGCTTTTAGAAATTTCTTCTTATTAAAGCTGTTATTTTGAGTTTTAAAATAGCTGGCAAATTTATTAACCAGTTTTTGATATTGACCTGCCCGGATCTCAAAACTGGCAGTAGTCTCGAGGTCACTTTTAACCGGGACCATTCCTCTAAGGATGTCAGCGATTCCCTTATAATGTTTCTTAGTAAACATTTAAAACCTCCTTTATCTAAATTCATTTAATCGATGCCCATATCCAAAATACTTATCTCTTTCGATCTTCGACCCAAAAGGACCATTAGCGCCTTCTAATTCACTTAGTAAAAAATACCCGATCTCGTGATCGTCTCCGTGAACCATCCCGAATAATAGCCAGTCTCCATTCTTTTGCTTTTCGCCTTCGTAAGCGAACCATTTCCACTGATTCCAGGGGGTAAAAAACTTTACAATGATCTTAGGGTTTTCTTCGTGCTCCTGTGAATACAATTTAGGCAATTTCTTCTCGATCTCTTTTGTTAGTAATTTCATTTTAAGAACCTCCTTTATTTTATTTAAAAAATCCTGAAAGTCTTTGTTTTTAAAGCCTATCTTAATATAACACAAATGACTTTAAATGTCAAGTAATATTTTAAAACAAATGAATAAAAGCTTTGAATATTGAGGGTAAAGCTAAATTGTGGTATTATCCGGATATGAAAGATGAAGAGATAAACTGAAAAAAGAAACAGACAAACTTTTTATATTAACAAAACATTACAAAACATATATAAAAACATTATTAGTGATAGTCAGTTATTGTTTTAGGGTCCTTATTATGCCATTGTTGAAATCCCGAAACCCTTTGTTTACAAGGATTACAGCGTTACAACGTCCTATAAGATATATTATGTAAAGTAATTGCTATCGTTCTATTTGAGCCAATTTGAGCCAATTTGAGCTAATCCGGCTTGAACTGAGTCCTGATCCTCTCGCTTCGATTAAATGATTATTAGTCTGTAGCCTGATAAGCAAAGGCAGGGGTGGCAGGTCTCGGGATTTTCTTCGAGAGAATATCTCCCAATAGCCTTCCTCAGTCTGTATCGCATGATGCTTTCAGAGCCAGATTAATATTCAAAACCAGAGTCAGAGCCGGAGATGACTCCTCAATTGAAACCCTTAAGAACAATAGGAGTATGGGGCTGGTACGCGCACGCTGCTCCTCCCCGATCCTTATCTCCGGTCATCTTTTATATTTCTTAAAATATTTTTATAGAAAAGAAGGATTTTTTAAATGCTTGTCGTATAAGATATAAAGTAGTGTTTTAACAATTATGTTTTCCTCGTTTCTATGAGGTATGACATTATGTTAAAAAAATAAAAGGAGGTCTTCTAAAGTGAATAGAGGAGAATTAATTGATAAGGTGGCAAGCGAAATAGAATGCACCAAAGTGGAGGCTAAAAGAATCGTAAAATGTATAATTAAAAATATTAATGATTGTCTAGCCAAAGGTGATACCGTTAAATTAATAGGTTTTGGTAATTTCGGTATTAGAAAAAGGACTGCTCATATGGCCAGAAATCCCATCACCGGTGAAAAAGTATCTGTACCAGCTAAGAGTGTTCCCTTTTTTAAAGCTGGTAAAATATTAAAAGAGAGAGTAAAATGATAAGAGATCGAAGAAGTAATAAGGATTTTCTCATCGATGGAGAATTACTGACTTTAGTAAACTGCTGGTGAAGTATTTGAAGAAGACAGGTTCAAAATATGGAAAGGAGGGAGAAAATGAGTAAGATAGAGATCACCGCTATAATAATTTTAATTATAACAGTGGTTTGCCTTATAGTTTTACCGAGATGGTATTACCACACACACAGTACTGCCAGTACAATCAATATAATCAATGCCATTTATATTGCCACAGCTGTAGAGATAATATTACTGGGGGGACTGATAATATCCTTTCGAAAATAAATCATTAAAAGGTTCTATAATCAATAAGCGATGTAGAATTACTAACTTTAAACCCAAAATAAAAGGAGTGATGCTTATATGAAAATTAATATAAGTGAGATAAGGAGAAGTCTGAAATGAAAGAAAAAGAAATTAAAGAAAATCGGTTAAGTAATTTTTTAAGAAAGACAGCTTTGGTTGAAGCTGTAGTCGTTATCATTTTGATTGCCATCGCATTTTCTACAAAAAATGCTTTTTTATTCAAGGTGTTACTGTACATAGGGGGAATTACTGCTTTTTTTGCTGCGTCTCTGTTATTTTTAAAATTCACAGGCATTATAAATCCAAACCCAATTGGTGATATTCCCTCCGCTTTATTGTTATTAGCAATTTTTATTACTCTAATCTCGGGGGTTCCAGCAGTAGATTCATTGAATAAGTCGATTGAAACATTAAAAGATCTGCCTGATTTTATGGAGACTCAAACAAATGCAATGAATAGATTAGTTGAGACATTAGAAGGATTGCCTGATTTTATGGAGACTCAAACAGGGGTAATGAATAAATCAATTGAGACATTAGAAGAGATTCAGGATTTTCTCATTAAACCCGAACTCTAAATAAGGTATTATAAATTTTATCAATGGATAAGGAATGGTGTCGATATGAAAATTAATATAAGTAAGGGACGTATTCTTTGGTTGGTACTTCCAACCTTTATATTATTAATGTTTATCTTAGAAGTCATTTATGGAAAATAGATTAGATGATGTGGAAAAAAAGGTTATATAAAATGTCCAAACCATTAGAAAAAGAATTTAAGTATTATATCAAAAATCAGAATAAGCTGGTAAAGAGATATAACAATAAGTGCATTGTAATAAAGAATGAAAAAGTAATTGGCGTTTATGATTCGGAGGCAGAAGCGGTTCAGGAAACTTCAAAAAATGAACCCCTGGGGAATTTTTTAGTACAGAAATGTACACCAGGCAAAGAAAGTTATACCCAGACTTATCATTCAAGAGTAAGTTTTACCTAATTTTTAAAAATGAATATAATCTAATGGATATATGGGGAACATTGCGCAGGCGGGTTTTTCACTTACCAGGATAAAAAAGACAAAAAAGACAGGGAATCAACAAAAAGGGAAGGCTCTTATCTATCCCTTAAAAAGGAACCTATCTAACAGGGTTTTACAGGGGTAGGATAAATTATATAGGGTATGGTAAGGGGTCAATAGCTGGTAAGCTAATAACAGGGGTAGGAAGGCACTTAAAAAGGCAAATTTCACCATTAGAAGCACCTCTTAGATAACTTATCCTAATTTTTATTCCAACCACAGAAAGCAGTCCGCTTTTTTCAATTCTCCTCTAATTAGATGATTACCTCTTTAAACTCCAGGAATACCCTTTTAACGAACGTAGAGTGCCTTTATTCGTGAATATTTTTCTTTTTAAGGCAAATGTAGGCAATTATACCTTAATCTGCTTTTTAGATAAAAAGAATATTAGTGGTCCTTTAAAATAGTCGTTAGTGATATAAGAAAAAAAGAATCGTTTTGTAAGTAAATTTTAAAATTTTTTATGCTTATACTTGAAATTTAATCTGATTACCAACATTCTCTAAAACCCTTATAAAATAAGGTTTCTAATTTTTACAGGTCGAAAATAGGTGTTACCCTACCGACCCCCCGAAAAACACGGTTTTCAAGCCTTTGTTTTCAATGGTTTCAGGAGGCTGATTGCTCACATCGACGTTAACTCTTTCCTTTTTATCGACATCGACCTTCTGGTGCTTTCCCTTCGAATAGACTTTTTACAGAATTTACAAT
>NMQN01000638.1 GCA_003575245.1 Candidatus Atribacteria bacterium 1244-E10-H5-B2
CCGAAGCCCCGAGTTAATACCAAAGACAAAAAGAAGATAATCCCGGGGATTTTTCTGTCGGTATAGATTCCCCTTAATCTGATATATCTGTTTTTTATCCCTTATTGGCTCTACGATTCTCATAATACTTTTTCCTCCTATAATATATTTTATCTAACTTTCCAAATTATAACATAAGGTAAACAAAAAATCAATATTCTATTAAAATAAATTCAAATATTCTGAAAGCCTTATTTTATATAGCTTTTTGAATTTAACAGAATACACATTGTGTTAAATACGAATTGATTGCCCGGTTGGGTCCTGGCCGGGAAGATCCGAATTATCTCCGAATCACTCACGAAAAGGAAAAGAATCTTATAGACCCTAATAGTTAATATTTTGAATATCGGAGAATCAAAAACCCTTCTTCCGAGTAATCGGAGTATGCCACTCGATAACTTTGCAATGCCTCTTTTGTAACCCTTATTTTATAAGGCTTTTTTTTGGGCTATTTTATCCGATTTCTCGTTGCGGTGTAACTCTGATTTCTCTCAGATTTATCTAATCTCTCAGAATCCAAATAAAGGTTAAGGGAAAAAATAGATAGCCCTTTTACATTTATTCTTAACTTTCCCAGGGAATACTTTTGTTAAGTCGAAATGATTCACAAGTATCTCCGAGCAATCAAGCGATACCAACATTTGCAGGAACTTCACTCCACAAGGATTTTGGGGATTTAACTCACTTACTTTTTAAGGAAGCGGAAAATAAAGTTCTGATTCCCGAGCGGTCCAAATATAGTTCCTTTTTCGAGTGAATACCGATTATCTGAAATTCAGCCTGATTCGTTCTTTTACTTTACGAAAGTTATTTCTCAGATAATACCGCTAATTTCTTCTCCAAACATTTATTTATACGCTTAAAATGCCTCGTCCTAAACTTTTGAGTCTGCCAGGATAATATTTTTTTAATGATATCTTCCTTGACTTCGAGTTCCAATCCGGACCACCATTTATCAATATATTTTTCGCCTCTTAGTTCTCTCTTAGGCACATCTTTAATATCTCTCTTATTCTCGAAATACTCATAAATCATTTGTACATCTTCGATACTGCTATATTCCCAAAAGCAATCGATCCTCAATTGCTTAATTTTTCTTTTTTGCCAGGTATTGCCCGGTATCAGATTGCTCCGCTGATTTTTCCTGGCCTGCTCACTATTGCCATAATAACTTTGCGCATTTCGGAATTTAGCCATAGTTCTGACTCCCTTCTTTTTTAGATTTTATTTGACTAAACAAAAAGCGTATATTCTCCCTAAATCTTCATTCCTTAAATATTAATTTTTTTCTTATAACCTGTATATATTTTTTCTTCTTTTAAACTAGTCGAGATTATACGAGTAATATTCTTCAATTATTTCTTCTACTTTTTCCCATTCAACCACATCTTTAGAGATCAGATTAAAAAGGTCTTTAGGCATTGCAGTTAAAGAAAACCAGGCATTTGCTATGATATAGCCACAATTTAAGCCATCCTCTTTATTTAGGCCACCATTCCGAAAACCCCGGTTATTAAGATTAAAAATAAACCTGTCTTTTAATTCGGAGCCTTGAAGTAAGTTAACCGTTGGCCTGCTAGAAAAAAGAAGTCTATTTCTAAAACTATCATTCGCTATTCTTTTAGATAATTCTCCATTATCGTTTTCCATTTCTTAACTAATTCTCTTCTTTCTTATTAAAAAATTTTAATCTATCCTGTATATATTTTTCCTTTTTATCCTGAGAGATCTCCTCTTTGCATAAATTTATGACCATATTTTTTATTAATTCCTTGTCAAATAAAACAAGCTCATACCACCATTCATCGATCTCCGCCCTTATTTCCCTGATTCTCTCTCTATCTTCCTGGCTCAGTTTTGCCCACATAATATAATATTCTGCCACAAATAAAGCATTTTCATAGTTTTCTTTGATTACTTTTATATGTTCGGGTCGCCACTCTTTATAACTTTCATCTTCAGTCATTTCCGTTAATACTCTCTTAGGAGTGATATCCCCCCCTCTCTCAATCTTATATCTTATCTTACCTAAAAAATGCCCTGCCACTACTCCCGGTTGAATAGTCTTGTATTCCTTAAAAAATCTTTGGACCCTGCTATAATCCATTTTTAAAACTAAATCTAATTCCATTTTCTTCTCCTTTATTCTTAATATTTCCTAAACTAAACAAAAAAACTTTTGTTCGCCCTAAACTTTTTATTTTTCTATCTCAAATACTTCATTAGCTAAATGTTTAAAATCCTTTTCTATATTCGTAGAATTAGCGAATATATATAATAATTTCACAAGCGATATCGAATCTAAATTAACCCCTAGACATTCAGGACTGGCCATCACTTTGACATATTTTTTGATTGTGCAAGGGCTTGCATTATCTTTTCTCCTAGATATAAAAACTGCTTGCTAAGATGTTAAGATAAGATAGTATATTATTTATCTTTTCCAGGGTACTAATTAGTTATACTATGTTTCCTCTTTTTTGACACTTTCATAAAGTCTAAAAGTCTGATAATTTATAGTGATGTTTCGCAGGAAAACATTTTCTATCGCTGTGATTCTTCAAACTTGCATTCTCTTTTTATGAATCGCAAACTAACGCTCCCATATTTACCAAATCTATTTTTAACAAAAAATAATTTAATTTCTGGTTCATTCTCTTTTAATGCATTTTCTTCGGCCCACAAGGCTAGGCCACAATCAATCAGATATTCTATATCCCCAGATTCCTTAAAAACACCGATATTGGGAGTCTTTTTCTCTTTATTATAAGAATAGAATTCCCGGGCCATAAAGCTAACAAAGATAACTGGAATCTTTAGGTCCCTGGCAATATGAGCCAGATATTCGGTTTTTTGGATGGTTTTAGCTCTGGTATCCCAGCTATTTTCTAAATCTTGGCTTAACCTCAGGGCCTGCAGGCTATCTATAATAAAAACTAATTTATCTTCTTCCAATCTACTCTTAATCCCCGCAAGAATGTCTTTTAGCTTATCTGCTGTATAATTAATATCCATTTCAAAGACCCTGCGATATTTAAGAATATTTTCCTGGTCTTTTAATTCTTTAAAAGAACTTAAACCCTCTTTTTTGATAGTTCTTTCCAGTAAACGATAGGCCGGTTCCTCAGTCAAAAAATATACGGTATGAATACAATTTTTAGCCAAAGCATCACTTAGCTGATTTAAAAATGTAGTCTTGCCTACTGCTGGCATTCCTGCCAGGGCATAAAGTCCGGGAGTAAATCCATCAGACAGATATTTTTTTAAATACTGAAATTCAGTAGGGATACATATGGCTTTTTCCTTCATCTCCTCATAACTTAGTACTATAATATCAATCGTCTTGGAAAGTGTCGGGTATAGATCTATCTCTTGAGTATTGTAAATTAATCCCTGGAGGGCAAAATATCCGCCTTCTTGGGAATACAACTCATTAGGGTCTTTGACTCCTTCGGGATAAACTACTTCTTTAAGAGAAGAAGTAGAATAAAGTTCCTTGCTTAATTTAGCTTTACCGCCCCGCCCGGCTTCATCATTATCCAAGGCAAGAATTAGACTTTTAAATTTTTTGAGTTCTGTAATTTGCGCCGCCGATGGTTGGCCCATCAAAGCGAGCGCTTTTTTTTCTATGCTATCAAAACTCATGGCATCGTAAATGGATTCACAGACCACCCAAGCTTCTTCTTTATTGGTAGGTGTTTCTGAAAACCATGAGGCAACAGGTTTTGACAGAAAAAATTTAGTTTTACCCAGCTTGCCCCGGTTCATAAAATCTTCAAATTGCATGGTAATAGTTTTATTATTCTCGTCCCTTATAGGATAGATCAAGAAGCAATCTCTTTTAGGTTCCTTAATCCAATTATAACCCTTAATTTCTATTATATTGCGAGCCATTTTAGCTGTAATAAAACCTATCTGATATTTTTTGACATGGGCTATTGTAAAACCCCTACTTTTGAGATATTTAAGGGCCTCTCGGGCATAAACTCCTGCAATGGGATATTTAGGATCCTTAAATTCTTTATCTTCCAGTAAGGTTAAAAAATAAGAATTTAATTTTGAGCCCATTATATCTAATGCCTCCGAGCTTAAATATTGAATTTTCTTTTTGCCGGCTTCTTCTTTTTTAAATTCTTTATCAGTAATTAGCTTATAGAAGGTCTCAAATTTATAACTTTTACCACAGGCAAAACAGTGGTATTCTACTTGATCGTGAAAGTTGTTTAGATAAAGACCACCTGAAGGATTTTTATCATCATGGAAAGGACAAAGCATCAGTCCTTTATCTGAAACTACTATACCTGTTTTTCTGGTGATCTCTATTGCGCTTTGTAAGTCATTCATCTTTATATTCTCCTTTCCTGGTCTTAAATTAGTCATATCATGTAAATTCTACTTAAATTAACGGATATTCCTCCTGATTATTAGAGAGCCCCGACTCAAAAATCGGGGCTCTAATACTTAATTACTTAAGTTAATTAAGTTATATAGTTTTAAAAAGCCTCCAAAACCGTTGTCAATAAAGGCTTTCAAAAAGAGCTATCCCATTTTATGGGGTAGAGTTCCCCATTTTATGGGGTAGAGTTCCCCATTTTATGGGGTAGAGTTCCCCATTTTATGGGGTAGAGGAATTCAAGAATCCGAGACATATCCTATGGTCTTTTTTGGTTTTAGGTGCTCAAATCTAAAGATATTAAGATAGAATACGTCCACCAACCCAGAAGTCCCCCTTTGATCTATCTTGTAATCTTCCAGGTATTCTGTCATCTTAGCCTGGTCGTAACACTTTAACAATATTCTTTTAATATAGGCTTTCCCTCGCTTTTTCAACTGCTTTTCAAGTTTTAATTCTTTTGTTAAGGTTGATCTAGTTCTCCTAACCTCCTGATTGTTCTGTCTATGTAAAAGATCTATGAAGTCAACTAAAGTCACAGATATTCTTCTAACCCCTGGACATTTTTCCCTCACCTCTTTTGAGATATCCTTCGGGAGCATTTTAAAATATTTATGGTAATCCCGTAGAATTATAGGCAAGATAGAGATTTTTATATATCCCGTCTCTTTTAACTCTCCTTCTGTTAATTTCTCTACCTCTTCTTCTGGTATCCTTCGCTTAAGATATTCTATATTTATCAGGGGGGTTTCCCGCATATAGAAAAAATACATTGGCTTTCCTGTCTTCTTATCTATCCCATCGTATCCTTTTATGATTATCTGCTGTTGGGTCTTCGATAAATTATCCAAGGCCTCTTTCATCTGCTTAACTTCCGATCCAAAAAAGTCCTTAAAACTATAGCCATCTGGAGAGGTCTTTCTAGCTTTTTTTTCTAATATCTCATTTAACAATTTAGAAATAT
>NMQN01000795.1 GCA_003575245.1 Candidatus Atribacteria bacterium 1244-E10-H5-B2
CTATGGGAAGATTAATTCCTGGTTTTGCTCCCACTAAATGATTTATATCTTTAGAATAGATTTCCAACTTCTTCCCTTCTGTAATTACCCTGGCTGCTCCTTCATGATATTGATTTAGGCGACTTTTATCTCCGGAACCAATAATCACGCCATTCTCATCCATAATATTAATATTTTTCCTTAAAATGCCCATAGTTTTCTCTACAATATTCTGAGCAAGCTTATGGGTAATCTTCATCGGCTGCCACCTCTCTTTAAAGAAAATTCGTATCTCGTATAATATAGTATCGAGTATCAAGTATCGCGTATCGAGTTAAGAAAGAAAAAGAAAAGAAATTAAAAGATAGTATTGTGCTAAATATATTGTTAAGAGAGAAAGAAAAATACCATTCTACTTTTTATCTACCTCAATAAAGTTTATATCAGTAAATTGTCTTTTGTAATTAGCTTATTCGATAAAATAAGTAAAAATCCTTCTTTAATTATATATGCTGATTTAAAAATTACAACAATAGAAGGGTGAGATACCTATCATTATAGTTAGTAAATTAGTATCGCGTATCGGGTATCGAGTCAAGAAAGAGAAAGAAAAAAATTAAAAGACAGTATTGTGCTAAATATATCGTTAAGGAAGGGAAAGAAAAATATCATCCTACTTTTTATCTAAAAAATGAAAGCCAGAATCCGGAAGTCCAAGGTAGGGGTTCGATTCATCGAACCCGTTAAAAAATTAAAAGAATTCGGTTCAGAAATGATATAATAAAAATAAGTTAAAAAAATTTTGATAAAAAAAGAGGTTTTTTGAAAATAATATTGAATATGTAAATATTAAGTATAAATTCTTTTGGTAAACTTCTTCGATTTTATCCGTAAAATTATAAAATACTAAAAAAGAAAGGACGGTAGATATGTATAGAGAAAATTTAAGATTAAATTTTGTAATCTTTCTAATAATTTTATTTGCTCTTTTTACTACCGCTGTCTTTGCCAACAGTGAAACAGAAAAATTATTGCAAGAAATTATAGAAAGAAAAACTATGAAACCTGATATCTTCACTTTCATCAATATGGGAAACTTTTATTGTGCGTTAGATTTATATGAACCTGCGGAAAAAGAATACGAAAAAGCTTTGGGTTTAGATGAAACAAATATATTAGCCAGGATAAATCAGAGTTATGCTTTGTACAAAATGGGGGAAAGGGAATCAGCTCTTACCAATCTATCTCAAATTATTATCGAAGACCCCAATAATGCCTTTGCCTATTTTGTAAAGGGAATGATATATAAAGATACGCTCGAGTATGATCTGGCAATAATAGAATACGAAAAAGTTGCTGAACTTATTCCCCAAAATGACAAGCTTATTTCCGAGTTAGCCCTGCTCTACCAGGATAATGATCAATTTATTAAAGCTACGGAAACATATATAAAATTGGGTAAACTTAAATCCAGCCCTTATATCCTGGACAATTTTTTAGCTTACCAGGAAAGTGCTGCTTGTTATTTGAATTTGGGTGATTACTATAGTAGTACGGGAAACATTGATCAAGCTATATCTGCCTATAATAAAGCTACTCAATTTACTGAAGATAAAAAATCAATAGCTATAGCATATTATCGATTAGGACTTATTAATCTAAAAGGAAAAGAATACGAACAAGCCATAATGGAAAAAGTATTATCCCAAAAATTTTATCCGCTATATATCGAAGATTTTACTTTTGATAATTTCGCCCAGGCCTTTATTGAAATAGGCAACATGCATTATAATGCAGGAGAACTCCAAAAGGCTCATCAAAATTATGAGTTGGCTCTTCAGTTAGCAGATTCAAATTATATACTCTCAGAGGCACATTATAAAATAGGCCTATCTTATTATCGTAGTCAAGATTACGAAAATGCTGTAAGAGAAGGAGAAATTGCCTTAAGTCTAAATCCCGAATATTTATCTGACCAACAAAGATTAATAGACCTTTTAATTGCTAATGCTTGGTCTAATCTTACTAAAAATGGAACCATTTCCGTAAAGACTGATGGCATCGATTATCGAATATTTACAGAAAAAGAAAGCGTAATAACACCTCCAGCAGAGAAAACCGAAACCAAAACTATCGAAGTTCAAGAATATAAATATGCTGCTTCCAAAAATTCTGATATATTTCATTATTTTAATTGCTCTTATGTGAAAACAATAAAATCTGAAAATCTGATTTTATTTAAAACTCGTGAAGAGGCAATTGCTGCTGGTAAAAAGCCCTGTAAGAAATGTAATCCTTAAGTAATTTAATTAATTAATTTCTGGTGAATAATTCACCGAAAAATAATTAACTAAATCGATTGGCAGATTGAGTAACCAGTAAACTGGAAGATTTTATAAATTTTGAATTATGGTTTTACGCTTTTCGCTTTAAGTTTTTAGCCATATACTAATAACTGAAAACTAATTTTTTTATCTAAAAACTAAAAACCATAAACTAAAAACCCGTATTCATGTTAACGACTAATAAAATAAATCGAGGTGAAAGAAATGAAAGCAAATAAAATAATTAAAGGACTCACTTTTTTACTTATAGGTACAATCCTCCTGTCAAATACTTTAGAAATATTAGATTGGACTGTATGGTCAAATTTATTCAAACTCTGGCCCCTACTCGTAATAAGTTTGGGTTTATCTCTAATCTTCAGAGGAAAGAGTCTTTCCTTTTTGGGACCACTAATTATATTTCTGGGAATTATTGCAGGAGTGGGAGCAAGTTATGTGGGAATTAGTTTTGAAGGAGAAATGGTAAGGGAAGTAAAAATTCTTAGCCGCGAAATAGTTATAGAAGTTGAAAAAATTCCTGAAACTGAAACAGCTTTGGAAACTGAAGTAACCCCAGAAATCGAAACAGCTCCGGAGACCGAAACAACTCTTGAAACTGAAGTAGCTTTAGAAACGAAGGAGTATTCTGAAATCGAAAGAGCTTCGATTGAATTAAATCTTGATGTAGGGAAGCTTGCCCTGGGCGAATCCACTCCTCTACTTTATGAATGCATTTCTCAATATCGCTATCAAGAATTTGAGCCTTTTGAGAAATACTCCAGTACCGAAAAGGAGACCAACATCCTTATTTATCACTCGCCAGTAATAAAAAGAAGAATTTCTAATAATATTAGAAATCACTGGCAATTAAAATTAAATAATCAAATAATATATAATCTATCTGTCAAAACAGGCGCTATTGATATAGATTGTAATTTATCAGATTTTAAAATAGAAAAACTATATATTGAAAGTGGAGCAAGTAATATTAATTTGGTTTTACCTCAATATGATTCTAAAATAATTATAGATACAGGGTTATCTAATATTGATATTGACATACCTAAAAATGTGGGAGCAACAGTGAATATTGATTCGGGAATTGCCATAAAAGACCTTGACGATTTTATTAAGAGAAATGGTACATATATTTCCCACAATTACAACGAATCAGAATTCAAAACAGAGATAGAGATTGATTGTGGAGTTTCTAATATAGATATTGATTATACTGGTATCCCTTAAGAAGATAAAAAGTGTTTTTTTAAACTAAATTTTTCAAAAGATTATTTTATCGTAATCTTAAAAATATATTTACTTGTATTTCATACTCCAAGAATCTTTTGTTCTAGGTGAAAATCTATTTAAAAATTGATATTTAGAATATTAATTGGAATCAATTTCGTTTATCTTTATTTTTTCTCTTTTTTTAGGTAAACAACCTGTCTGGGGAAGGGTATTTCTATCCCTTTTTTGTCAAAAGTATCTTTAATTCTCCGCTTAAGTTCTCTTTCTGCCCCCCAGTGAGTCATTGGTTTTACTTTAATTGACACTCTTAAGGTTACTTCTGAAGAACCGAGAGATAATACTCCTTGAACAATTGGAGCTTCTAAAACAATATCTTTATTCTCTTCGGCCCATTTATCGGCAATTTCTTCTAAGGTCTTCATTCCCTTTTCTACATCCTGTTCATAAGCTACTCCTACTTTAACAATAGCCCTCATATACCCTTTATTAAAATTGCCAAAGCTAGCAACTTCTCCGTAAGGTATTACTCTTAACTCGCCCGAATACTTCCTTAAATGAATGTTCCTTAAACCGATAACTTCCACTGTGCCAGAATGTTCTCCTACATTAACAGAATCTCCCACCGAAATTATTCCTTCAAAAAGCAAAAAAGCACCTGATAAAATATCCTTTACCAAAGATTGGGCACCAAAACCTATCGCTAAACCAACCACCCCTGCACTGGCAATTATGGCAGTAGTATCTACCCCTAACTCTCTTAACACCATTACTCCAGAGATAAAATAGAGTACATATTTAGAAATGTTTTGCAAAAGCGGAATAAGAGTATTTGCGCGAGAAATCCTCTTCTTATAATTTTTAGATTTTTTTAAAGGGGTTAAAGATTTTTCTATAAATTTATTAACTATGGATAAAATTATTTTTGCAACAACTAATATTATAATTATAGTTATAAATTTTCCCCACCATAAAATAAGGTTTTCAGGACTAAAGAAACTTAATACCGCTTGATAAAAACTGTTCACATATTGTATAAACATTGGTAGTTCTCCTTTACTTGTTTAGTCGTTAGAAACGTGTCAGGGAACGGTTCTTTGACACGATTTCTAAACCTTTAATCAAAATATCATTTTCCTCTTCATTCCCCACAGTTATACGCAAAAAATATCTGGAGCTTGAAAAAGCCGGATCAGAAACTGTTTGGACTAAAATTCCTTGTTTTAATAAATTATTATAAACTAAATCTGAGTTTTCTTTAGAACCCACCTCAACCAAAACAAAGTTAGTCCGTGAAGGATGAGCCTTGAAAGGTGAAAGTTCGTTTATTCTGTTTATTAATTTTTTGCGTTCTTCAATAATCTTCTTTATACCATTTTTCAAAATTTCTTTATTTTTAAAAACTACCTGAGCGGCAAGTTGGGAAAAAGTGTTTACATTAAAAGGACTCTTTACTTTTCTTATTTCATTTATAATTTCAGGATTAGAAAGTAAATATCCCACTCGTAAACTGGCTATACTGTAAGCTTTGGAAAAAGTTCTAAGAATAACTAAATTGTCGTAATGAGAAATAAAGGGTACAAAAGTCTTTTCCCCAAACTCATAATAAGCTTCATCCACTACCACCAGACAATCTGATTCTTCAATTATTTTTATAATCTTATCCTCAGCAAAATAATTTCCGGTAGGAGCATTGGGGTAGGCTATAAAAACTATAGAAGAATCTTCTTTTTTTGCCTCCTCTAAAATTTTATCTTCATTTAAACTAAAATTGCTCTGACTTAAAGGAATTTGTACAAAGATAGACCCGTTAATAATTGAATAAATTTTATACATGGCAAAAGAGGGCGCAGTAGTAATAACCCTTCTCCCTTTCTCGGAGAAAGCCTTAATTAAATAATCAATAAGTTCATCAGAGCCATTTCCTATAACTATACTATCTCTATTTAAACCCCAAAAAGAAGAAACAGTTTCACTTAACTTCACAGAATTTGCGTTAGGGTAACGAGAATATTCTAAGTTTTTGGCTTTCGTTAATATTTCCTCAACAATCTCCTCTGGTAAACCATAGGGATTTTCATTAGCATTTAATTTTATTTTATAAGGTGCTTCATGAGGATCGTAAGGTTTTAATTTTTTTAAACTATCGCGATAAAATTTTTTATCTTTTTTCATATCTTATTATTTCTCCCTTCTTACTGTGTCAAGGTAGTGTCTTCTGATATAATTTAAAAATCTATTTCAATCTCTCTATTATCCCCATCCATTAAGCCAGTACTTAACTCTGCCTTGCACTGCTCGATTAATAATTTTGCCAATTCATTTCTTGCTTCCTCTATAATTAATTGAGGGACTACCCCGATTCCATCAATATTAATAATCATTTTTTGGGTATTTTCAGTAATTTTACTAAAATCACCATTTCGCCAATTCCATCTCCTGCACATTACCTTCAAAGTTTTATCATCAAAATAAATTACCTCTCCTGGTTGAGGATTCTCTTTCTCTTCACTGCCTAAAGCAATAAACCATTCATCCCCCTTAGCAAAACCAAGGTGTAAATTTCCCTCAATTTTACTCACATCATCTCCGCCACAAGGGATAAGATATTTTATAGAAATATAATTAAATAAGGCTACTGCTGAGTTGATAAAAGGAAATCCTCCGCCCTTTTTAATTCTTTTTAAAAGTGCTTTTATTGAGGGTGGAAACTTGTGCGGGTCAGAAACAAATTTTAAATGCGCTTCATCCCAGGCTTTTACAAAAGGATGTTCAATTAAATCTTCCTTCATCCTCTTTTCAATTTCTTTATTTAAAGGTTTTCTTATTCTTTTATTGCCGAGTGCATTTTCTATATCTCTAACAACTATAATCTCTCTTTTAAAATCAGGAAATTGAGTAAAAATTTCTGAATCTATAATTACCTTTCTCACAGTCTATTTATTTCCACCTTTCTTTTAAAATTGATATATTTTTATTTAATTTATTTTCCTTAAAATATTCTTCCACCCTTAATTAATTTGATGCTTTTTTGTTTTAACTATTTGGGGACTAATAGTTTTTGAGGAAAATAAAGGAAAGAAAAAATTATTTCTTTTTTAAGCTCCTGATTTGATCCCGTAATTTAGCAGCTTCCTCATAATTTTCTACCTCTACTGCTTCCTGCATCTTTTGTTGTAACTCGGTAAGTTTTATTTCTTTTTTATTCTCTAAGGTGACTTTCTCTGTGGAAGCCTTATTTAATACTTCTTCAGTTACGTAAATAGGGGCACTTGCCCTCAGGGCTAAAGCAATAGCGTCACTTGGTCTGGCATCAATTTCTTTTTCCCTTTGATTTATTTTTAATTTAACTGAAGCAAAATAAGTATTATCTTTAATATTGCAAATTACTACTCTTGTTACAACTACGCCAAGGGCGTCTAAAATATTTTTTATTAAATCATGGGGTAAAGGTCTTACTGGCTTTACTTTTTCCAAGGCTAAAGAAATCATCTTCGCTTCATAATGCCCTACCCAGATAGGAAGCCACCTTTTTTCAGTTTCATCCTTTAAAATTACTACAAAACCTTTGGTTATCGGGTCTATTGCTACACCGGAAATTTTTACCCTGATCATTTTTTATCCCTCTTTCTTATTTTGCATTTTAATATATTTTACTTTCAATTTTAAGATTTTTCTTTTTCTCTATATATTATATTCTACAAAAAATATAAAATCCCTGCATAAATTTTAATTTTTTTTAAAATTTTACCAGCTATACACCTATTAAGGTGTGTGTAACGCGAATTATTGAATAATTAGTGGCGCCATACGGTGTTGCCGTGGTGTCTTTTCTTTCTCTTCAACTCTTTACGCAATACGCGATATAAATTAGTCGTTAGTGAATAGTAAATAGTCGTTAGTATATTGTATCGCATTAAAGAAATTAGGATTTAGGTGTAGGGGCACAATGAATTGTGCCCTTCCTGTTTTATTGTCTTTTGATTACCTTTGGGCACGATGCATCGTGCCCCTACATATTATATATTACTATTTTCTTAACGATATACGATATACGATATACGAATGTAAATTGATTACCCTTTAAAGAAATGTTATAATTTTTTAAAATATAAGAAATATAATATTTTTTATTGTATTATAAAAATTTCATAGAAAAATACTTCAACCTTGAGAGGAATGTAGTAAATTTGCTTAATTTATGGATCTTATTTTTAATATGCGCCTTAATAATCATTTTTGCAGGAACTAGACTGACTCGCTATGGAGATATAATTGCTGAAAAGACCGGATTGGGAAGGTTGTGGATTGGTGCAGTACTCATTCCTTTGGCTACCTCTCTTCCTGAAATCACTTCAAGCTCCGGTGCTGCCTGGATTAATGCTCCCAACTTAGCTATTGGAAATATCTTTGGCAGTATTATGTTTAATCTATTAATTATTGCTATAGCAGACTTTGCTCATGGTCCTGGCCCACTTCTTAGGGAAGTTACTACTGGTCAAATTCTAACTGCTATTTTGGGAATATTTCTATGTGCAATTGCTGCCTTGAGTATGTTAATAAAATCATCACTTCTCTTTGTGGGTGTTGGCATAGATTCTCTAACTTTAATAATTCTGTATTTTTTAGGTATTGTAGTAATATTCAAATATAGTAAAAAAACTAAACCTGATGGTGTCCTGGGAGTCCCTGAAGAAAATTACACTGCCTATTCTTTGCCCTTAACCAATATCAAATTTTTAACAGCAGCTATAATAATAATCTTTACTGCCATGAAGTTAGTACAAGTAGCTAATAGTTTAGCTTATCTTACCGGTTGGGGGACAACTTTTATGGGCACTATAATGTTGGCTATCATTACATCTCTGCCAGAATTAGTTACCGCCCTTGCGGCTATTAGAATAAAGGCTTATGACCTTGCGGTAGGAATTGTCCTGGGAGCGAATATTCTTAATATGACCATACCTTTCTTCTCAGACATATTTTATGATGGCCCACCAATTTTAAGTGTAGTCTCGCCCCAGCATATTATTAGCGCTCTAATAGCTATAATTCTCACCAGTATTGCCATTGCCAGCATAGTATATAAACCAAAAAAATCAGTATTTAGTTTGGGGACAGCTGCCTGGTTAATTCTTTTAGTATATTTCCTGGGAATTTTCTTAATCTTTAAAATAGGAATAAAAATTTGAAAAGCTTAGCGGAAATCGAGATAGGAAATGGGCTAAACCATATGCTCTCTTCTCTATTTTCGTAAATTTCCCTTTCCCCTTATTAAATTTAATTTCAAGAATATTATTCAATTTTTAACTTATAATTTAAATATCCGCTAATGATTATTAAAGACGCGCCAATTATACTAAGTAAATCAGGAAGCTCTCTAAAAAAGAGCAGTCCAAACAGTATGGCAAAAATTATCTGGGAATAAGTGTAAAGAGATACCATACTCGCTGGCGCCATTTGATAAGCTTTGGTAAGAGCAATCTGTGATCCTAAAGCAACTAATCCAAGTAAAACTAAATTTATCAAACTAATAAGATCGGGAATAACAAAATTATTTTGCCATATTAATATTACCAAAGCCATTAAACCTGACACAAAAGCAAAGTAATTGACTATTACCAGAGGATGATCAGTCAAACGTAAATTTCTTAAACTAACATGTGCCCCTGCGCTGAATATCGCTGCCAATACCCCTACTACCACGGGAAATATTTCTAAACGCATCCCTGGCTTAATTACTAAAAGGCTTCCTAAAAATACTAACAAGAAAACAGGAATCCTTTGTAGGGACATTCTCTCTTTTAGAAATATTATAGCGAGTATAATTATAAAAAATGGGCTGAGCTGCCGAATAGTCATGGCATCGGTCATAGTCATGGTCTTAAAAGTATAAAAATATCCTACAGTTGAAAGAAAGCCAAAAAAACAACGAAGAAGTAAAAGAGGATTATTTTTCCCTCTAAGGGGAATATTTTTATTTTTCAAAAGCAAAGGCAAAATTAAAATAGAAGGAAGATTGCGAAAAAAGATCATTTCCATCAAAGGGATATTTTCTACATACTTTATCATTGCTCCTACTAACGCAAAACAAATTGAGGCAAAAATCATCATTAAAATCCCTACATTAGGTTTATCCTCACATTTTTCTTTTGAAATTAACCCTTTAACTTTGTTGATATTAATTACACCTCTATCTAAAAATCTTTATTAATATAATAAGGAATTATATCCTTAAAGTAAAGGAGATTTCTTAAATTGCTGGAATAAAAAGAAAATACTAAAAATATTTTATTCTAAATATTACTCACCTCCCTTAATATTGTTTGGCGTAAAAGTCGGATTTTTTGACTTTTCCTAATATATATGTTATTTTATTAGAAATTTAATATTTGTTACCTCACTTTTTTCTTAAGTGAGGTGGGGGCGCGAGTAATGATCAGTACTGGTGATGAGATGAGTATCTTTGATTCGCCAGGAAAGGCATTCTCGCCGAAGCATAAAGATAACAGCTCTAGTTTTTATGCTGGGTTTATGGTTAAAAGCCATAAAACTGTCATCAGAATCTATCCCCTGGTTTCTGGTGGAGCGCTATCTCATCTGATGAGAAAATAAGGGAGTAAATTTAATTGTAGATTAATTTCAGGCAATTGATTGGGCATAGCGTTATCAATTGCCTTTTTTATTTATGAATTTGGATTGCCTGTTTATGCAAATGTAGGGGTTTGCTTTATCAAACCCTCTTATATCTTATGTCTATATTTTTAAAAACAAATAATTCTGGATTCCCGCTTTCGCGGGAATGACATAAGTTACGGGAATAACATATTGGTAAATTGCCATTGCAACTTAAAACTAAATACTAACGACCAACGACTATTTTAAGGAGAAATTAATGAATAATCAAAATAACATAACACCTCAAATTAACCGAGAGGGTTTTTCCCTAAATAATTCCGGAAATTTAGAGTTTGACCGATGTGAAATTATAAAATTAGCCCAAAAATATAAGACCCCCTGTTATGTATTTTCTGAAACAATAATTAGAAAAAAATGCCGCCAATATATTTTGGCTTTTACTAAAAGAAATATTGAATTTGAAATCTTATATGGCAGCAAAGCTTTTTTGGTAAAAGCCATGGCTCACGTTTTAAAAGATGAAGGCTTAAGTCTGGATGTAGCTTCCGGAGGGGAGATATATACTGCCCTTTCGGCAAATTTTCCTCCAGAAAGAATTTTTTTTCATGGAAATAATAAATCCAAAGAAGAGATAGAATTTGCCCTTAAAGAAAAAATCGGTACAATAATGGTCGATAATGAAAATGAGTTGGAAACAATTGAGCAAATTGCGGAAAAATTAAACGTTAAAGTTAAAATAATACTCCGTGTGGCACCTGGTGTTGATACCCATACTCATAAACACATCCAAACCGGTCAAATAGATTCAAAATTTGGAATCAGCATTAATAAGGTTTCCGATTTTATGGGAAAAGTTATTTCTAAAAAAAACCTTATATATAGTGGATTGCATTTTCACCTCGGTTCTCAAATTTTTGACCTGTCTCCTTATTCTTTAGCCATTGAGGAGATGATAAAACTCATTAGGAGTATTAAAGAAAACTGGAATATCAATACGCCAATCCTAAATTTAGGCGGAGGATTGGGAGTAAAATATCTTAAAAATGATAAACCACCTTCAATAGAATATTTTATCAATTTGATTATAGATACTTTAGAGAAAGAAATTAAAAAAAATAATTTGAGTATGCCAAAAATTTTAATCGAACCCGGAAGGTCAATTATTGGTGAAGCGGGAATTACAATTTATAAAATCGGAACAATAAAAGAAATACCGGGAGTTAAAAAATATTTAATTATAGACGGAGGAATGACAGATAATCCTCGACCCATCCTTTATAATGCGAAATATGAAGCAGTTCTATTAGATAAGATTAATGACACTCCTTGCGAGAAGGTAACGATAGCCGGTAAATGTTGTGAATCGGGGGATATTTTGATAAAAGATTTAAACCTTCCGAAAGCTTCCTTGGGTGATCTTTTAGTTGTATTTTCAACAGGAGCGTATCATTATTCTATGTCCAGCAATTATAATGGATTAACCAAACCGGCAGTAGTATTGGTTAATAATGGCAAATCTGGTCTGATAGTAAAAAGAGAGACTTATGCTGATATTGTAAGAAATGACACCGTGCCAGAATGGTTTAAATAAAAAATAGTATAAAGGTGATATCTATGAGAATAATAGTAAAATTTGGCGGAACCAGTGTTCAGGATCCTGAAAGAATTAAAAAAGCCGCTCAATCAATAATTCAACAAGTAAAAAAAGGATGTGAAATAGTAGCAGTTGTTTCAGCAATGGG
>NMQN01000731.1 GCA_003575245.1 Candidatus Atribacteria bacterium 1244-E10-H5-B2
GTCGGGGCGATAAGAGAGAGTGGAGCTAAAGTAGTAACTTATGGTGCACCGGTACAACCGGGGAATATGTTTATGATGGCTTATTTGGGGAACACTGTTTTGTTAGGAGTTCCCGCTTGTGCTATGTATTACAGGACTACCATTTTAGATGTAGTGCTGCCTCGAATTTTTGTAGGAGAAGTTTTAACCAAAGAGGATTTTATAAAGATGGGAGAAGGAGGATTTTGTTTAAATTGCGAAGTTTGCTATTATCCTCAATGTTTTTTCTGTCGGTGAAATAAAAAGGAGAGAGAAGAAGATGGATTTTTATAAGGATATAAAAGAGAGATTTTTTAATCTGATTAAAGAGAAGAATCTAATGTCTTCAAAGGTAGAAGTGGTAAGTGCCCGAACATTAACTCCTCAAGAAGTTATCGGAAGACCAGAGCGGGACGATTTTCCTTTATTAAAAGGGAAGGAAGTAATGCTTCAAGCTGATTTTAAAGGGAGTTTAGGCCAGGCCTTTACAGATATGCCGGGAAACTATAGTGGTAGTTTACAGGAAATTTTAGCTATGCCCTTGGATAATAATTTTAAGAGGGTAGTTTTTATTGCTACTTTAAATGCCGTGCTGCGATACCTAAATTATATTTCTAAGACAGTTCACTGCAAAGATAAAGAACCAGGAGAATGTGCTGCTCACCTGGTAGATTATATTAAAGAACGATTTGGCAATCCACGTATTGCTTTTATCGGGATGCAACCAGCAATGGTAGAGGCTTTAGTAGCTCAATTTGAAATTAGAGTAGTAGATTTAGATCCAGATAACGTGGGGCAAAAAAAATGTGGGGTGCTAATAGAGGATGTTGCTTATACTAAAGAAATTTTATCCTGGGCGGATTTAATCCTGGCTACCGGCACTACGGTGGTTAATGATACTCTAACTCCACTTTTAACAGAAAAGCCGATTATTTTTTATGGGGTTACCATTGCTGGGGTTGCCTATCTTAAAAGGTATGAACAATACTGTTTCTGCGGACATCAAAAATAAATAGCGAAAGAGGAAAATTAATGAAAAAAGTTTTTATATTATTAATATTAGGGTTATTGGTTTTTGCGTTCTTTGGTGAATGTGCCCCACAAGAAGAGACTCCCATTGGTATGGCAGTGGAATTTATGGACCATGCTGCCTGTGCTTATATAAGTCAGGATAAAGGCTGGTTTGAGAAGGAAGGTTTAAACTTTACTTCCTATGAGAGCTACGTAACCGGGATGGCTTTGGCTTCTGCTTTAGCCCGGGGGGATATTCAAGTGGCCTATATTTGCCTGGTGCCAGCCATAAATGTCTATGCCAATGCCAAAGTTCCCATAAAGATAGTGGCCGGGACCCATAAGTACGGTTATGGCTTGGTAGTTAATCCTGAGAAAATAAAAAGCGTTAAGGATTTAGAAAAACCAGGAATTCGCCTTGGATGTGTTAGAGAAGGTGGTGCAGTAGATGTGCTTCTTCATCGGACGATAGATAAGTACAATCTTGATGAAGAAAAAATATTATCCAGAATTCAACGGATGAATCCTCCAAAACAGGTTTTAGCTATTAAAACAGGACAATTAGATGCTGCCTTTCTCCCTGAACAATGGACGACCATGGCCGAAGGTTTTGGTTTTAAAATGCTACTGATGAGTCAGGAGGTCTGGCCTGAAATGCAGGGGAGTGTTCTGGTGGTTAAAGAAGAATTGATAAGAGACCATCCTGAGATCGTTGAAAAATTAGTAAAGATATCACAAAAGGCGACCGATTGGATTAATCAACATCCACAGGAAGCAGCAAAGATTGTGGCTCGGCGATTACAGGAAGCCGGGGGAAGCCTTTTCCCGGTGGAAATAGCTGATGTAGCTACCAAGGTAGAGATTACTCCCGAGGTTTTATTAAAGTCTATGAATAGGTTAAAATATACTACCGATATTAATCTTGCAGTGATTCAGGATGCGATAAATTATGTAGCTCATTTGGGCTATATCAAAAACCGCATCAAAGCTGAAGATATTTTGGATTTGAGTTTTATAAAACAATGAAAAGATATAAAATTTTTAAATTAAAATGGGAGATAATTCCTATTGTTATATTTCTGGGAATATGGGAGACGATTGCTCGATTGAATTTAATCCCCGGTCAATTTTTCTTCCCCCCATTTTCTGCTGTAGTAACGGAATTTTGGTTTCTGACAGTCAGCGGAGTATTGGGGCGTAATTTCTTGAGCAGCTTAATCCGAGTCCTTATAGGTTTTTCTGCGGGTTCTATTGCCGGACTATTTATCGGAATTATGATGGGGTGGAATAATATAACCAACAAGGCATTAAATCCTATAATCAGTTTAATTTATCCTATTCCTGCCCTGGGATGGCTTCCTTTATTGATGTTGTGGTTCGGTATTGGTGAAATCTTACCGATTGCCATAATATTTATCTGTTCCTTCTTCCCCATCCTTTATAATACAGTTACCGGAATTAAAAATGTGGACAAAAATTATATCTTTGTGGCCAGGATATTAGGTGCTTCTGACCTAAAAATTTTAAGTACAGTGGTCGTTCCCCTTGCTTTGCCCAATATTTTTACCGGATTAAAATTGGAATCAGGGATGGCCTGGCGAGTGATAATAGCCGCAGAGATGGTAGCTATTCCTACCGGGATTGGCGCACTGATGATGAAAGCCGAAAGTCTTATTCGTATAGATATTATTATAGTTTGTTTAATGGTTTTAGGAGTAATGTGTCTTTCTTTTGAGAAATTTTTTGCTGTTTTAGAAAAGAAGTTGACTAATCGATGGAGGTAATATGTCATCTATCAAGCTTGAAAACATTTCTAAATATGTTTGTAAAAATGTTAACCTGGAAATATTCGATAAAGAGTTGTTGGTATTATTGGGACCGAATGGAGCAGGAAAAAGCACTTTATTGAATGTTATTGCCGGGTTAATCAACTACGAAGGGTCTGTATTTTTTGATAATAAACCGATAGATGGGTTACCCGCTAACAAGAGGAGAATAGGTTACTTATTTCAAGAATTGAATTTGTTTCCTCATTTCGATGTAGTTGCCAATATCGCCTATGGTTTGAAGGTGCAAAAAAGACCTCAAAAAGAAATAAAGGCAAAGGTTGAAGAACTCCTTCAAATAATGAAGATAAAACACTTATCATCTCGTTATCCCAAGGAATTGAGCGGGGGAGAGAAACAGAGGGTGGCCCTGGCCCGGGCATTAGCTAATTCTCCTCATATTTTACTTCTTGATGAACCGATGAACAGTTTGGATTATCGTACTTCTAAACATCTCAGGACTGAATTTAAAATACTACAGAAAAAATTGAGTATCACTACCCTTTACGTTACTCATAATTTTTATGAGGCAGAAGAAATGGCCCAACGTATTGCGGTGCTCGATAGAGGCAGAGTAGAACAAATAGGTCTTCCTGAGGAAATATTTTTTCATCCTACAGAGGCGGTTAATGATTTTATCGGGGCACCTAATATTTTGACCTGTGATTATTGCAATAGATTAAGTTTTGGGTTAGTAGAGGTAAAATGTGGCGATATTTCTCTGGTAGTTTCCAGCGAAAGAGAGGAAATAAAGAAGGTAGCAATTTTACCGGAAGATATCTATCTTTCTGATACCAAACCTCCGGGGCCTGATGTAAACAGGGTTAAAGGAAGATTGATTGGAATTGAGGAACCATCTTCTACAGTCTGCTGTACCATAGTAATCGGAAAAAATTCTTTGAAGGTAAAACTGCCTTGGGAGATATTTACCAGTATGAGTTTAAATACCGGTGATGAAGTATGGTTAATCCTGGCCCTGAGGAAATTAAAAACCATCACCGATAGCGATTAATTTTCCCCATTTTAAAAATACTTTGATTTTTATCCCATAAAAAGTTTGATATTTGATATTTGATATTAGATAGTATCTTTATATATAATTATTTATATCATATAATTGTATTTTAAAAAATTCATAAAAACTTGTTTACTTTAGTGATGTAAAAATATATAAAAGGATTGAGAGAATAAAAAATTAAAAAAGATTTAAACAATTTATCCAAAACAATTAGGGGGTTAGCTTAATGTTAAAAGGAATAGATATAATAAATACTGCTCAATTTTCACTTCAAGAACTTGATTTAGTTATGAATACTGCTGCGAACTTTGAAAAAAGGATTAAAAGCGGAGAAGTTATTAAAAATATGGAAGGTCAAGTAGTAGCCAGCTTGTTTTTTGAGCCCAGCACTAGAACTCGTCTTTCTTTTGAAACCGCGATAAACAGATTGGGTGCCCGAGTAATTACGGTAGCCAGTGCAGCCAGTTCTTCCGCAGCCAAGGGAGAATCTTTGGCGGATACTATCAGAACAGTTGATGGCTATGTTGATGTTATTATTATGCGTCATCCGATGAAAGGCTCGGCTCAGATTGCTGCTGATAATGCAGAGCATCCTTTTATTAATGCTGGTGATGGAGATGGGCAGCATCCTACTCAGGCTCTTTTAGATATATATACAATTCTTAAAGAAAAAGGAGCCTTAGGTGGGCTTACCGTGACCTTTGTGGGAGACTTAAAAAATGGAAGAACTGTCCATTCTTTAGGTTATTTTATGGCTCTCTATGGCAATAAGATGATCTTTGTTTCTCCGAAATCTCTACGAATGCCTGAAGAAATAACTGCTGACCTAAGAAATCGAGGAGCAGAAATTGAAGAGACCGATGATCTAAAGAAAGCCTTATCGGTTAGCGATATAGTCTATGTTACCAGAATACAGAAAGAACGTTTCGAAGACCCGGCAGAATATGAAAAACTTAAAGGTTCATATATTATAAATAGAGCTCTGATTAATCAGGCCAAAAAGGGGATCACTATCCTTCATCCCCTTCCCCGGGTAGATGAAATCTCTACCGATGTTGATGATTATGAAGGTGCTGCTTACTTTAGACAGGCTCACAATGGACTCTACGTTAGAATGGCTCTTTTAGCTCTCATCACTGGCAGAACATAATAGTAAATTAAATTATTTAAATTTAGATAAGTTAATGATGGTAAAAATATTATCAGAAATAGAGAGGTCTATGGAAAGACTAATAAATAAAAATTCAATATTAGTTAGAGGGAAGATAATTGAGCAGTTTAGTTTAGGCAATGATTATTATAAAATAAAAATTTATGCACCTCAAATTGCCAAGGTATTTTGACCTTGACCCCGGGGAAAGTTATTGTTGTAGTATTCCTAGGTGTAGCTTACCTCCTTTTTGTAAAAGGTTAATTTGTTGTTTTATGTGAGTCTGCACCTTCTGGTTATATTCATTTTCTAAAATATCTTTTATATAACTGTAATTGTT
>NMQN01000478.1 GCA_003575245.1 Candidatus Atribacteria bacterium 1244-E10-H5-B2
CCTGCATTCTCGGACTTGAGCTCGTTTCATCCTCATATTTAGCCGTTTTGATTCATCTGACTATTATTGATGTTATCGAATAATAATGTTACAATATAAGGGGTTTTATAAGCAAGAGAGCAAAAAAGAGTTGAACCATGAATATCGGTAGATCAGTTAAAAAGTTGGTAGTAAAAGAATGTGCTTTTTACGACACATCTACAAAAGGAATAATATACCTCAAGAATATTCCGCAAAGCATCACCATAAAAAATTACTGCGATAGAGAACACGATAAAGATTGCCGCTGCCTCGTATTTAAATATATAAGATGTGATTATTTTGAGAGAGCAGTCTTGCCAATGAATCCACAGTTAGAGGCACTCTATAAAGCTGAGCATATAGCTGAAGAAGTAGGATATAAGATGACTAAGGGGGACAAAGAAAACATCTTAGAAAAGGAAAGTTCTACAAAAGGGAAAGTAAAAATAAATTGTAAAAAATGTGGGAAGACTTTTCTGGCCAATAACCTTAGACAACAATATTGTGATTATTGTAAGAAGTCCATTCGGAGAGAGAAAAGATACCTTAAAATAAAAAATACCCCTTAAAACGTTCAATTTTGCCTTTTAAGGGGGGTCAAGCACCTTAAATTTGGAGGTTGGTAGGTTTTATACCTATTAGTAACGCAATGTTATATTATGTTAAATCTTACTCCTTCTTAAACCCCTTTAAAATATATCCGACAACAATATATTCAATAAAGAAATAAACAAGCCATACTGGTACAAATCCCATTGCGAAGAGTAAAGGGATTACAAATAGAGGATCATCAATATTTTCTATTGTAGTAACATATGTAGTAACATATAAGAGGAAGCCGATGCCAGCTAGTATTGATAATACAATTGTTAATCTCAGAAACCCTTTTTTTAAAGACATATCCCCCCCTTAAATAAATAGTGAATCCAAAAAAAAGGAAAGACAAAGGGGACGTTTCGTTTGCCATATTTCAAGAATATATATTTACCTTATTGAATCGCCACCAGCGGTTAAAAGAATTAGTCCTTTTCAATTTTTCTACATCATATAATCTATTACTTACACCCTTAACCTTTTCATCAATAGAACCAATTTTTAGACCCAATCGAAAAAGAAAAGCAATAACGCCAAGAGTTAAGAACTTATCAAAAATCTCTTTTGCATAAATGATCTCTAAGATAAACATTATTAATATAAAAGCTGGAAGCAACAGCATAAGAATAAATCCCTTATTTATATTAATTTTCATATTAGGCACCTGAATTTTAAAACGCCTCCCCTTCTTGAGTTCTCTAAATATATATCTAATAATGATTTATTTCCGAAGGGCTATTATCAATCCCGCTAGTAATCCTATCTGTACTACTGATGTAGCATAAATGGCATTTACCTGTACTGCTGATGTAGTATAAATGGCAATGATTATATCGGTTGTATCTCCAGGATTGTTTGTTTGGTAATATAATCTCGGTATAACTATGAGGCAAATCATTGTTATAATTACAATTATTATAGCGATGTACTCTTTCTTACTCATTTCCGCCCTCCTTTCCATATTTTGAACCTGTTTTCTTCAAATACTTCACCAGCAGTTTACCAAAGTCAGTAATTCTACATCGATGAGAAAATCCTTATTACTTCTTCGATCTCTTATCATTTTACTCTCTCTTTTAATATTTTACCAGCTTTAAAAAAGGGAATACTCTTAGCCGGTACAGATATTATTTCACCGGTCCGGGGATTTCTGGACATATGAGCAGTCCTTTTTCTAATACCGAAAGTACCGAAACCTATTAATTTAACCTCATCACCTTTGGCTAAACAATCAGTAACATTTTTAATTATACATTTTACGATTCTCTTAGTCTCCACTTTGGTACATTCTATCTCGCTTGCCACCTTATCGATTAATTCTCCTCTATTCACTTCAAAAGACCTCCTTTTATTTTTTTAACATAATTGTTGAAGCACTACTTTATATAGGTATACGACAAGCATTTAAAAAATCCTTCTTTTTTGATAAATTATTTTAACTTTTGCTTTGGATTACTTCTTTATAATGTTTTCTTTCCTGGTAATCTTTCCAATCTAACCAATTATTTATACGATATATAAGAGATTTAATTTCTACTTTTCTTTGAAACGCTAAATTTTTATCCTCTAACTCTGCCTTCAATCTCTCTTTAATCTTCTTAATTTCTTTAATGCTTACCTTCTGAAACATATCAATCTCCTTTTAATTAGATAACTCTCTCAGAATAGCCTAAAAATCGCTAAAATACCGCTTTATTAACGTTTCTTTAACCTCTTTTGACTCTATGTTATGGATCTATAAACTCTCAAGCCCCCTCAATTTTAAAGCCCTTATGATTATATGCGTTTATCAGCTTTTTTCGTTAAAGACTTTCTCCTAAATACAAACCTCATCCTCTAAAAGATTGGTTTCTTCCTGAGTGATCCTGATGTATCTTTTAGTCACCTCTCAAAGCTCAAGAAATCAGTTAATAAATACTATTTTACTCCACCGGTGCAGGGTTCGCATTCTGCCCTTTGTTTGCAAGGGTTTCAAAAATCAGGATTTTCCCGGATTCAACTCTTTTTACCCTCTTTTAGTCCCATATTGGCTATTTGGCCCTTAAATTGCCCTTTTAGGCCTCCAATTTTGCGTTTTAAAGAGTGGTCAAAGAACCTTCGCTTGTCTTTGTACCTCTAATTTTTGAGGTGACAACCCACTTACAGCGATTTTACCGCTAAATCGGTTAATGAATAGTATTTTACCCCACCGGTGCAGGGTTCGCATTCTGCCCTTATAAATCAACGCTTCTAAAAATCAGCTTCTTAGTCTAAACCAAGCTCAAACCGGCTCAATAATAATTGCTTTACATAATATAATTTATAGGACGTTGTAACTCTGTAATCGTTATGATATAAGGCTTTCAGAAGATTAATAACGGAGAAACAGAGGCATAAAAAGATAATCGATTATCGTTAATAACGCTTTTCATATACTCAATTATTGTTTATAAGGGATAACCAATCATAACAAAAGATAGGCCATTTTTTATACTAAAACCTATTAGTTAAGATCCTTAAAATAAACAATACTTCTCTTTTATTCCTTTATAAATATTTAATTGCTTGAAAGCCTTATTTTTCAAGGTTTTTAGATGATTTTTGCCTTATATTTTCTATTTTTAATACTCATAGGCCCTTTAATTGGTTAAAAACGTTGAGAGGTAAGGGTTATAGAGTAATACTGATATTTTATCTATTTCTATCAATATCCTTAATAAAACTTCATACCTAATAATGAAGTAGGAAGCTTTGTTTATATTGGTTCTATCACTTTTTGACACACTTAAAAAATTGCTTTTTTTGTTGATTTTGTTGATTTTAAAAACCCCCTAAAAGTGTGGAATTTGTGGAATTTAAAACCCTGCTTTTTTGTCAAGTTTGTAAACTTTGATAAACCGATCCCCGATATTTCCCGATTTATCCCGATTTATCTGGAACTTTTATCCTATTTTCACCTATTTTTAGGCTAACATCCAGAGTGATCACTTGGATATATTTGGATAAAGCCCATACTTCTAACGATATTTAACGATAAATCGTAAAAACCTTATACCTACTTTCAACCTATTTATTGGATACCATCTATTATTTTTACCGCTTTTGACCGCTTAATCGGTGTAGTTTTCTCGATTTCTCAGGATTTAACCTGAAAACTTTCCTTATTTTTTCGTTATTTTCCGTTATTAACGGGCATTTATCTATCGGATTCTATCGGATTTGCCAGTTGCCGGTTATTGGATTTCTTTGGATTTATCCATTTATCTATTCTGCTATTTTCTGTTATTTATCGCAGCTTGCTATCCGATTTCTACCGATTTATCGGTTATGATCTGTTAATATCCGAAATGATTGCTTTGAGATTTCTTGAGTTTTTACTCAAATCCTGGTTATCGGATAACTGCTTTCTATTCCCTATTAAGCTATCAGTTAACTAAACAATAATACGGTCCCGTTAAACATCAGCATTACAAGCAACATCTCAAGAAAGAAATCCCCCCTCAGATAGCTTTATTAGCTTAGTTCTCCTCTCCGGAGTGAAGCTCTAAGACCTCCTTGATCCTCCCCTCTCTTTGCTTCCTCTCCTTCTCTCTCTTACCTTCTTATCTTCTTATCTTCCCGGTAACATTCCCTTTATTATTTTTGACTGAGGGATCTCTTTATTTTTCATACCTGGTTTATAACATAATTTAAAGCTTTCTTCAATATTATAGGTTTTTGTCTTTTGCTTTAGAATAATACTTGACATTTGACATTTATTGTGTTATCGTTAGTCAGGCTTGAAAAACAAAGGCTTTCAGGTCTTTCTCAATAAAATGAAGGAGGTTCTTAAAATGAAAGAATTTGAAGCGAGACACATCTATTGTATTTTAGTTAATGCCCAAAGATCCGGAATCGAGGCCGGGGAATCAAAACTGAAGGAATTGCGAAAAGCCGGTCCCAGGTGGGCGGTTAAGGATGAAGACAAAAATAAAATTGTGGGTACTATGTTAGACGTTTGCGGTTGTACTGCTTTACATCTAACCGGTCATAGCAAAATTGTCAGGGCTATTAAGTTATTAGGTAAACCTAATAGACATGATGATCTATCTTATGGGGCTTTTAGTATCTCAAGAAATACTTACCGGGGCGGTTATGGTCTGATGGTTTATCTAAGTAACAGACAAGAGTTATCAGTTAGGGAAGAGGCGGTTAAGGCTTTTTGTGATTGGTGCGAAAAACACGGTTTGGAATGTACCTGGTCATCAAGGATTGATTGATTAAGCAGGTTTATAGGTACCGGGTCAATCCCGGTACTTATTAAGCCTACCTAATTTAAGGTATTTTAATAATTTTATAAAGGAGGATCTTAAAATGAAATTGCTGACAGAAGAGATCGAGAAGAAATTGCCCAAACTGTATTCTCAAGAAAAGGTAAAAAACCCGTTAATAATAGTTAAATTCTTTTGCCCCTGGAATCTATGGAAATGGTTTTCCTACGAAGGAGAAAAACAAAAGAATGGAGATTGGCTATTTTTCGGGATGGTTCACGGAGACGAGCACGAGATCGGATATTTTTCACTTAGTGACCTGGAGAGTGTTACCGGTCCTTTTGGGCTGAAGATTGAAAGAGATAAATATTTCGGATATGAGCATCGATTAAATGAATTTAATTAAAGGAGGTTCTTAAAATGTGGGATCTTAGACTCTACAATAAAAAGATGATCAGGATAAAACATAAAAAATTAGATCTTGAATATACTTTTACCTGGTGCATAAAAAATAA
>NMQN01000684.1 GCA_003575245.1 Candidatus Atribacteria bacterium 1244-E10-H5-B2
AATTAGCCTCTGTGGGAACATAAAAAATCCCTAATTCCTTTAGTTCTCTATACAAATATCTTTTCCCTTCTTGATTTGAATTTAAAACTTTTCCATAATGTTCCTCATCATCTAAAGAAGCTGAGGCTGCTACTTGAGCCAAGCGATTTGTAGTAAAGGGGTTCACTACTCGATTTAAATAACCAATTAACTCTGGTTTGCCTATACCATAACCAATTCGAACTCCCGCTATTCCAGCTATTTTTGAGAAAGTACGCAGAACAATTACGTTCTTCCCCTCTAAAACATAAGAGGGACTGTTAGGATAATTTTTATCTTCCACATAATCATAATAAGCTTCGTCAAATACTACAATTACATCTTGTGGAACTTTTTCCATAAAATTGGTTACTTCTTCTCTGGTTACTATTGTCCCAGTGGGATTATTGGGATTACATATGAAAATAATTTTAGTTCTCTCATTTATTCTTCGGGCAATCTTCTCTAAATCATAAGTATGATCTTTAAGTTTTACAGGAATTATCTTCCCTCCCATAATTTTAGCTGCAGTCTCATAAGCAGGGAAAGTAATTTCTCCCGTAATTACCTCGTCACCTTCGTTAATAAAAGCCATACCTATTAAGTCAATAATGTCATCCTCACCATTAGCGACAATAATCATATCTTTATCAAGATTTAATTTAGAAGCTAACTTCTCTCTTAAGAGTCTACTTGATCCTTCGGGATAAAGGTTGATATTCTCTATTTCTTTTTTTATAGCCTCCACTGCTAAAGTCGATGGACCAACTGAAGTCTCATTAGAAGCCAATTTTATAACTTCTTTTAAACCTAATTCTCGCTTTACTTCTTCAATTGGTTTACCAGGAATATAGAGTTTTAAATCTGATATTCCTTTTCGTATTAAACTTTTTTCTTTTTTCATCTCTTATACCTTTCTGCCTAATATAATATTTCTTTTTCTTCCTATATTTTTTAACTATCCACTAAATTTTATACTAGCATGTCAAGATTACCCAACATCTTCTTAATTAATTGGTTTAAAACTGAGCGAATAAGGCGCCTAAACCTCCCGTATGTATATAGCATACACTTTCATTTTTCGGGATGACATTATTTTTTACCATATCAACCATTCCAACCACCGTCTTGCTGGTGTATACTTTTTCCACAAATATTCCTTCAAGCCTTGCCAATTGAGATATCATTTCATCAGATTCTTTTGTTGAACATCCCCAACCTCCTCCTCTGTAATTTCCGTAAACAGTCATTATATTATCAATGTTGTAACTTAATTTTTCTCCCATTAAATCTTCTAACTCATTCTTAAAATTAACTATTATCTCATACAGTTCATTTTTGGGATTTTCTACACTTATTACATGAACATGAAACGGTATGTCCAACAACCCAGTTCCAAATATGAGACCCGCTGCAAGACCGCCGTTTCCTCCCGGAACAAATACGTG
Organism: Candidatus Atribacteria bacterium 1244-E10-H5-B2; assembly: GCA_003575245.1. Next base: position 1,467 of record NMQN01000684.1, read on the forward strand.
TTTAATGTTTATATGTTTTTTCAAGCATTGTTCATATAATTCTACTGCTGCTTCAATATATCCCAATGCACCTAACGGTGTGGAAGCACCATTATATATAATATATGGATTCTTGCCTTTTTTTATAAGTTCTGTAGAGATTTGTTTAACTTGTCTTGTTCTTTCATCTGTACCTACCTCACCTATGTAGATTGACTGTACTCCCAGGATATAATTCAATAAGGTATTGCCTCCTAGTGTCTCGGGGGAGTTATCGTTATGTACACTTATGCAATCTAATCCAAGTTTCCTTGTTGCTGCCGCTGCGAGAGAACATAAATTTGACTGAAGATGTCCGGAAAAAAGGATAATATCACATCCATTTTCTACGGCATCTCCTAAGAGATATTCAAGATTTCTAATCTTATTTCCGCCTATCCCAATTCCCGTCATGTCATCACGTTTTATCCATAATGAGATGTGCCCAGTAGTTTTTTCTAAATTTTTTAATCTGTGAAGTGGTGTAGGATATACAACTAGTTCTTGTTTAGGAAACTCTTTTAGTAATTTTCTTACTTTATTACAACTATCCAATTTTATTTCCTTTTCGTTAATGTTATCAGTAGAATTCATGAGTAATTCCTCCTCTTTTTTTAAAATTATAATTATTTTTAATATTCGTAATATTTATTATCTCCTAAAAAACCTTATCCTTTAATTGCTCCTCCTGTAAGTCCAGCTACTATATAGCGCTGTGCAAAGGCATAAATAACCAGTGTTGGAATCAGAGAAATAACTATTCCAGCACTCATGATATCCCAACCCACACCAATTTTTGAAATAAAAGAATTTAATGCAACGGGTATCGTCATTTTAAGATCAGAATTTATAAACATAATAGCAAGAAATAGTTCATTCCAAGTATTAATAAAGCAAAAGCTAAAAATCGCAGAGAGCCCCGGTAATGTTAAAGGAATAACTACCTTAAATAATGCTTGCAGTCTGCTACATCCGTCTACTTGTGCTGCTTCTTCAAGACTAATTGGTATTCTATCAAAAAAACTTTTTGCCATTATCGCACTAAATGGGATCATAATATTAATATAGAGGATCATAAGTGATGGTAATTTATCCAGCATTCCCGCTTTCGCAAACATCGTATACAATGGAACCAGAACTAAAAACCTTGGAATTGCTTGCGTAAAGAATAAACTAATTAATATAATTCTTTTAAATTTAAAACCGTACCGTGACATTGCATAACCACTGAATATTGTTATAAATAAAGCACCAAATGAAGCAGTTAGTGCTACCATTAAACTATTTCTAAAATAAATCGCAAAATTAGTAAATACAAATAATTTTCTGTAACTCTCAAAACTTATAGATTGCGGTAAATATTTTATGGGAAAAACAAAAACTTCTTTTATATCTTTCAAAGAAGTTGTTATTATCCAATAAAGTGGAATAATAGCAAGTATTAAATACAACATTAAAGCAATAAATTTCATAAACTTTTCAATTATCTTCAAAATGTTAGTTCCTCTCGAGAGGTAATTTTAAGGTAAATTATTACATAAATACACATTGCGATCACAATCATAACTCCAATAGCAGCTCCTTCTCCAAAATCCAAGAATTTGATTATCTTGTTTATCATTTGAACAGAAAGGATATTTGAACTATTAGCGGGGCCTCCCCCTGTCATTGCATAGATTATTTCTGGATAATTCATTATCCAAATAGTACGTAAAAGAACGGTATTTATTATTGTTGGTTTTATATATGGTATTGATATTTTGAAGAGTTTTACAAAATACCCTGCACCATCTATTTCTGCTGCTTCATAAAGTTCTAAAGGTACAGACTGTAAAGCTGCAAGCAACATTATGCCAAAAAAAGGAATTCCATACCATATGTTCGCAATTGTCACCGACATTAAAGAGTATCTCGTATCTGACAGAAATCCTATGTTTTGATGTATTAAACCAATTTTTCGCAATATATCATTTATTATTCCAAATTGTCCATTAAACATCCAGGCCCAAATAAGTCCTAATGCAAAACCAGATAAAGCCCAAGGATAAAAGACTAATCCCGAATATATTCCTCTTCCTTTAAATGGGTTTTTCATAAGTAAGGCAAGGCCAAAACCTAAAATAAATTGAAAAAATAAAGAAACTACAATCCACAAAAATGTATTTAACAATATACGTAAAAAGTTAAAATTAACATCGCTAAAAACCGCTTGAAAATTTTCAAAACCTATGAAATGGATATTAGATAGATCGTGAAAATTGTAATTTTGAAAAGCAATAAAAAATGACCTTAGAATAGGGAAAAATGTCAATAAAATTACTGAAATCAAACTTGGAAATACCATTATCAAAAATATTTTAGAATTGTCTTTCCTCATAAAACACCTTTTTAAAAAAAAGGTTGAGGGATATCACTCCCCCAACCTTAGTTTTTTTAACAAAATTTAAAAAATCACTGCCAATATTCTACCCATTTATTCATCAATTCTTCTACAGTCATATCTCCCAATAATAAAGATTGGAGGTCATTATTAGATACTTGCATCCATTCTGCATATTTGGGAGAAACTACAGGTGGTTGACCAAGAACATACACCTCTGGATGTTCCATCATATATGCCCAAGGACTAAAAATTCCTGAGCTAAAGTAAGGGTCATCTTTAAAAGCTACAGAATGAATTGGAAGTAGACTGTTATTTTTAGCGTAGTAAGCATTAACCTCTGAACTCAAAAAGTACTTTATAAACTCCCAAGCTTCCTCTTTATGTTTAGAATTACTTGCGATACCCAAAGAAGGGAAATACAAAATGGTATATACTTTTCCATAGGGGCCTACAGGTGTCGGAGCCATCATAAATTTTTCTCGCCCTATTGTTTCATCGCAAGCCCCAATGAAATCAGCATCCTGTAAAATTAAAGGTGTTATACCCGCTCCAAAAGCGTTAATCTGTTCGGTAAATCCCCAGTTTATAGAATCTTTCGGGCTAGTTTCTTTAAATAAGCGGACATAAAGTTTTAACGCTTCTGCAATTCGTGGATCACCCCAAATTACTGTACCATCAGTTTTCCTGTAGAGATTTTTTGTATCGAGATCATCAAGAAAAGGTAAGACCAAATAATGGATATTATCAATTTGCTGATTTCTCCCTCTAAAACAGAATCCATATTGGTCTTTTGAAGGGTCTGTAATCTCTTTACACACCTCAAAAAGCTCCTGTATACTCTTAGGTATGGAATCTATCCCCAATCCCTTCAATACATCTGTTCTGTAATATAATGTTCTGGAATAGACCGATGAGGGTATTATATATGCTGTATTATCGACAGTTCTTGCTAATTGCCATGCAGCTGGGAGAAGAGTCTTTGAATCTGGCCAAGCTGCTAAATAGCTTTCGAGGTTAAGAAGCCAGTCGTTACCTACATATAGACCAATTGTATCAGCTTTTACTTCGACTATATCCAAAGGCTGTTTTGTATTCAACATTAACACAATTTTTTGCGTGGCCTGTTCATATGGCGGAGAAATCAAATTTATTTTTATATCAGGATTAATCTTCTCAAAATCCGAGATGATTTCTTTCAACAATATTTTTCTATTCGGATTTGTATAGGCCTCAATAAAGTTAATTTCTACTTTGGCCAATGCTGAAAAACTTAAAAAACTAACGAGTAGAAAGATACTTAACAATACAATGATTAATCTTTTCATTAAATTATCCTCTCTTCTAATTAAAATTTTTAAATCAAAAAATTATCAAACTCTAAAATTTAAAATTATTCTTAGATCAAATGCTTTTTTTATTTCCCCCTTTCTTTGTATCTATAAATTTTTATTGACTTTTTCTCATAGATCACCTTCTC
>NMQN01000353.1 GCA_003575245.1 Candidatus Atribacteria bacterium 1244-E10-H5-B2
CTTTCCATCCTTCATGCTCCCCTTCAAGAGCATGGTCAGCATACTCTCGATGGGCACGGGCACATTTCCAGTTGGCCTCATAACTATCCGGATTTGCTTCCACCGCCTTGATATAGAGAGGTATTGATTCCAATATACTGGTTATATCCCCTTTTTCAAAAAGTGCATCAGCTTCTACAAGGGGGTCCTCAGCCATTGAGACAAAGTGGAAGGAAAACAAGAACATACAAACAAGAACATACAAAAAAACTCTTTTCATAATAACTCCTCCTAAATATAATATGAAAAATAGAAAACAGAGGATAATTCTCTGTTTTAAAAAATAGAAAGTTTCTTCTAACTTGCGAAAAAGAAAAAGAGGGTGAGGGAACCAGTTATTATAATAATTTGGGCTTTGTAAAATATTGTAAGGTTAAACATAAACAATAAATAACAAAGCCCATACTTTAGAATTACTCTAATTATAAAATTACTAACTTTATTTTGCGCATAATTCATCCATTACCTCAAGAAGAACCACTGCGGCATGAGTTGCGGCTGGTTCACCAGCCATCATCATAGAGACACCCAATCATAACCATCTACTGTTCTGTTGCCGTAGGAACAGTAAATACTCGAGCAGCTAAATCTTTATCAATCATCAAAAGACCTCTGCCGTCTTTCCCGATAAATTTTAATTTTTGGATAATCTCGGCAGGGTTTGCTTCTTCTTCGACCTGTTCGGTCACATACCATTGCAGGAAAGATTCGGTAGCATAATCATTCTCTTCCCGCGCCAGTTTAACTAATTTATTGATCATAGCTGTAACTCCCTTTTCATGTTCTAAAGTCTTTTCAAATAAGTCAAGCATGGAAGAAAAATCTGCTGGTGGCTGTTCGATAGCTTCCAGTAATACCCTACCTCCCTGTTGATTCACGTAATTATACATTTTCTCGGCATGGAACATTTCTTCCTTCATTTGGACTGTAAACCAGTTGGCAAATCCGTTTAAACCTTCCGCGGCAGCATAAGAGGCCATGGAAAGATATAAATAAGCAGAATAATGCTCCCTGTTTATCTGATGATTTATGCTTTTAACCATTTTTTCGCTTAACATAAAATACATCTCCTTTCTATTTTTTGTCCTTCTGTTTTTATAAATATTTTTCTTTTACATATTTAAAACATAATCAGCCATTCTTAATATGTTTTAAGGTTCAGGAATTCCTTTAATGTTTATACTTCTACAACATCCTTCACTTCAGGAACTTCCTTTTTTAAAGTCCTGCCTATACCCATCTTTAAAGTCATCTGACTCATCGGGCAACCATAGCAGGCACCAGTTAATTTTACTTTTACTATTCCCTCCGGAGTAACTTCTACCAGCTCTACATTTCCTCCGTCTGCCTGAAGCGCTGGCCTTATCTTTTCTAAAGCGGCTGCTACTCTCTCTTTTAGTGTATTTTTTTCTTTGGTCATATATATCCTCTCCTAATTTTTTAAATATTTATATCCTTATATCTTTTACAGAAAATTAATAAATATTCTTTAAATATGTTTAATAATTTTCAACTTTTACTTCATAATAAGCTCGGGGGTGCTTACATACCGGACAGACTTCAGGTGCTTCAGCCCCTTCATAGATATTACCGCAATTTCGGCATTTCCAGAATATTTTACCTTCTTTTTTAAACACCTTGTCCTTTTCTATATTTTTAAGAAGTTTCTGATAACGAGCTTCGTGTCCTTTTTCAATTTCAGCGATCCCCTCAAACATCTTAGCAATCTCTTCAAATCCTTCTTCTTTTGCTTCTTTGGCCATGCGAGGATACATTTCTGTCCATTCGAAATTTTCACCAGCTGCTGCTGCCTTTAAATTATCAGTAGTGCTTCCGATTCCTGTCAATTTTTTAAAAGAAAGTTTGGCATGTTCCTTTTCGTTTTCAGCTGTTTCTAAAAAAATAGAAGCAATCTGTTCATATCCTTCTTTTTTGGCTACGGAAGCAAAATAAGTATATTTATTTCTGGCCTGGGATTCCCCGGCAAAGGCTTCCATTAAATTCTTTTCGGTTTTTGTTCCTTTTAAATCTTTCATTTTTATATCCTCCTAAAATGTTTTTTAAAGTAAATTTTTAAACCTACTTTTTGTTTACTTTTTGGGTTACAATCACTTATAGATTTTTATGCTTTTCTGCTATTTCACCTGCTAATTTTATCAAAGAATTATAATCTTCTTCTTTGGGATAACCCTTTACTATCACCGGAGAAAGAATCTCTACTTTTAAATTGCCTATCATTGCACTAATATTTTCCAGCATCTTTCCTCCCCATCCATAAGAACCGATAATTGAGGCATATCTCAGTTTTGGCCTTAAGACGTTTGCCAGATAGACTGCTGAAACTACTTTAGGATGTGCGCCGGTAAGAACTGTAGGTGAGGCAATTACAATGGTGGCAGCATCCACTAAAGCTATGGCTAATGCACCTATATCGGTCCTGGTAAGATTAAAAGGTTTTACAGTTATCCCTTTTCTCATTAATTCTTCAGCCAAGATATACACCATCTCCTCGACACTGCCGTGCATGGAAATATAGGGAATGATTACTTCATTTTCCACTTCATCAGAAACCCATTCTCTATAAGCCGACAAAATAAATTCCGGATGAGAATAGATCTGACCGTGACTGGGGGCAATGGTTTTAATCTCTAATTCCTTCAGTCTCTCCAAATGTTTTTTAATATTGCTGCGAAAGGGCATCATAATCTCCGCATAATAACGCTTGGCGGCAAAATAAACTTTAGATTCATCATCTACCCATAAATTGCTCTCAGCAAGATGTGCCCCGAACAGGTCACAGCTGAACAAAATCTTGTCTTCTTCTAAATAGGTTAACATGGTTTCCGGCCAATGCACCCAGGGAGCAAATATAAATCTTAGAGTTTTCCCTCCTAAAGAGAGAGTATCATTATCATTTACGGTTATAATTTTGTCTTCCTTTATAAGAAGATGTTCTATCAACATTTTCTTACATTTCTCATTAGTAACTATTTTTGCTTCCGAATACAATTCTAACATTAGAGGAATAGCCCCTGAATGGTCCTGTTCGGCATGATTTACCACTATATAATCCAGATGCTCTATCCCTAAATCATCTAAATTGTCCAATAAATCATCTTCTTTGGTCGGGTCAACCGTATCAATTAAAGCTGTCTTCTCCTGACCTTTTATCAGATAAGCATTATAGCTGGTACCCTCGGGAAGGGGGATGAGCTCATCAAATAGCCTTCTATCCCAATCAATCGCTCCTACCCAGTAGATATCTTTTTTTATCTTTTTTACAGTCATCTCTAACTCACCTCTTCAAAATCATCTTTGCCTACACCACATACCGGGCATACCCAATCATCGGGCAGGTCTTCAAAGGGAGTTCCGGGATTTACCCCTGATTCGGGATCGCCTTTTTCAGGTTCATAAATATATCCACAAACTGTACATTTATACTTAATCATTTTTTCTGACTCCTTTCCTTTTTTTTCTTTATTTATTTCTTTTTCCGACTTTTCCTCTTTCGGAATATAAGTGGGTGCGGTCTTAGGAGAAACACCTTTTTTAATCTCATGGTAATAATCATAAGTCAACGGTTTTGCCTTTTTAATATTCCCTGCCTCAATAACTTTCCCTACAAATAGAGTATGAGTGCCCACATCCATTTCCGTAATTACTTCTGCCTCTATAGAAGCTAAAGTATTTTCCATAATTATGGGCGAACCGGTTACCCCGATCTTGTAATTTACTCCCTTAAATTTGTCTTCATCTCTTCCAGATTTAAAGCCAAATCTTCCGATAAATTTCATATCAGTTTCTTGTTCTAATACCGAGACAGCAAAGACTTTACTTTCAGTAATAAACTCATGGGTTAAATTTTTTTTATTAATACAAACCGCGATGGTAGCCGGCTCTGAAGTTGTCTGAAAAACTGTATTGGCAATCTGTCCGTTTATCAGGCATTCTTTTTTCGAACTAACTATGTAAATACCATAACTGATATTGTAAAGTGCTTTTAAATCCATTTGCTCGTCTCCTTTTGAAAGATTAAGGGTCGGGGGCGTACGGCTATACGCCCCTACATCTGAAAAATTATAATCCTCTACCTGTGCTTGCAATTACTACACTATTTACCTTCCTTGTGTGCCCATAATCCATGAATATTACAGTATTCTCTAATCTTCTCTAATCCTTCTACATCTTTAAATAGAGATTCTGGTTTGTCACCCGGCTTCAAAAATTTTTGGGAAGCACCTTTTTCGGTAACAACTTCGATCCACTCAATATAGTGTTTCTCTTCCATGGGATGCAGGGTTGAGCCAACTACCGCTTTAATCCCGGAAGGAATTTTCTCCATCACTGGTACATGTTTTTCGGTAGTTTGATCAGCAGTTTGTTCTTCCATCAGCTTCATTTCCTGCCCGCAGCAGACTAAAGTTCCTCTTCCTTCGTGTAATACCTCAACAATGTTTCCGCAAATCTCACATTTATAAACCTCTAACTTCTTAGTCATCTACATTTACCTCCTTTTTTATTATAGACGCTATGGTTATGGTTTTTAATTTTGCAATAACCTCTTTTTCTATCTCATCTATCTTTTTCTTTAAAAGACAATCGTCTATATACGGGCAATCGCTTTTTTTAAATTTACATTCATTTAATCTTATCGGTCCCTGAAATATTTTCATTACATCCATCAAGGATATTTTTTCCGGTGGAAGAGCCAGGGTAAATCCTCCGCCTTTCCCTTTGGATGAATTAAGTAATCCTTTTTTATTTAAACTTTGTAGTATTTTTCTTAAAAAGGGGCGGGGTATCTCTAAAGATTTAACTAATTGGCCAGCCGAGATTACCTCTTGTTTTTGTTCGGCAATAAAACAAAGTGCCCTTACCGCATAATCAGTGTTTCGGGTAATTAATTTCACCTATCTGTTTCCCTTTAATTTTTTTTATCTTGATAATAATTTCTCTTGTTTAAAAATTTACTCTTTATTTTTTATTATGATACTATAATTGTATCATTATGTCAACTTATTTTTCAGGGATTTTTCCCACCTAAAAAAAATAACTCCCTCACTCTTATCAGTAAGGGAGTTATTTCCTGTTAATTAAAATTAGTTATTTTATTTTGATAGTTAAGAATTTAGTCGACTGACGTTGCTTTAATTCTTTCTGCAATCTCCATTATCTGATAAGGTGAAAATCTATATTCTCCCCTTAGGTCATCTATGGTATTGTCAGTAATATACTCTTTCTGTAAATTAAATTCTTTTATCATCTCTGCTAAGAAGCTGTGGCCATCTATCCCCCAAAGAGTAGCAATATCTGCAATGGCCATAGTCTTCATTTCCATTCCACTTACATGAGTCTGTAATCCAGTAAGATTATCAGAAGAATTTCTTCTCATGCCACTGCCTTTAGGTTCGCTGTCACAGGTGCCGTCACATTCATCATCACACTCACATACATAGTCGTCATCTTGCCCGTTGGGGATACCGTCATTGTCATGATCAGGTGCAGCTGCTTTTCGACCCATTCCGCTTCCCATGCCTTCTACCTGGTTAGAAAACTCTTTATCTTGCATGCCATATCTGGGGGTTTCAAAATCTCCACCGGATCTCCCTCTCATTCCATGCGTTCCATACATCTCGTTACCATCTGCCCAAATGACGAGGGCAAAAACTCCTACTGCCAGCGCAATAACTAGCAGAGTTACTCCAACTTTCAAATTTCTTGAACTTTTCATTCTGTTCGTTCCTCCTTAAAATTTTTGTTTGTTGACAATATTTTTTGTCATTCACCTATCTATACGTAAAGAGGAGGAACTTTCTTTCATTACCGGAAAAACATTTTTTAAAAAATTAATCTCTCAGTCTCAGCCCGGTCATCTGGTTTCCTTCCAAACTTTCTCTATTCTATTATAGTGCTCCCTGGTAGAGGCTACTAAATCAAGCGGAACCTGTTTTATTTTTACAATCCCTCTACCAGCATATTCCGGGGATGTTCAACTGTAAAGGTATAAAATATTTCTTGCTTTTGCTGAGTATCTAATTCCAACTCCCATAACCAGATTCCCTTCCTATCTTCCCAGTCCTCTTTGTCCGGCTCAAGACTTATTTCATTTATCTTAATTTTAATGCGGTCGTCTTCGGAAACTGGTATAGCTTCAAATAGTTTTACCTTAATCTTTTTAGATTTGTAATTCTCCACAGTAAGTTTATATTTAAAAGTTGTTTTCTTGGTTCGTGAGGGGATTCCGGCTATCAGGGTTTCATCAACTTTCTTTTCTAAAAGCTCTCTTTTTACCTTAACATTCTCATCGATGCCTAAATACAGATCAAACTCCTCACTGGGCGCAATATTACTAATGCCGGAAAATCCCACAAAATCTCCTTCTAAGAATATATTTACCCGGCCGGCAAGTAATTGAAGGCCTTTGCTGTTAGTAACACGGGAGCCAAGATAAGCAAATGGGCTAACCCGGGGGTAGCTCGAATACTCAAACTCGGCTGATAAAAATTGCGAAGAAACGGGAAATTTATGTTCCGATTTATCAGATTTCACACTTACCTTAGAAGGGAGTTTATAGATTATAGCAATACCTTTTTCTTCGGCAGTGGCATATTCCATCTCTGATTCTGCTCGTTCTTCTAAGGCTCCCGCCTCTTTTTTAAATGCTTCGGTTTGATAAGCAGTTGCCAATGGTGCCGATACTTTATCTGATAAAACTTCGCGTTGATACGGTCTCAAAAACCAGGAAGCTACATAAGGCATACTTCCCCCGATTCTTGGCTTAGCTGTTGATAAAGAACAATCTACCTCCAACCAATCCTCACCGGTAATCTGCTTAATTACTCCATAAGAAACTAATTCAACCTCGGATTTTTCAAAATTTGCCCGGGCATCATATATCGGGTTCCAGGAAGCACCTTTCACCAGATAAGAAATCTTTAAATCTGTGGTCCCCTCTTTTAATACTTCCAACTCTACTATAATTGACCTTTTTAATTTTCTTTGTACTCCGGATATCTGGGACAATTCTCTTTTTAAGGTTTCAACCTTATTCTTTAAATCTCTAATCTCAAGTTCACAATCTAAAGCCTGGGCGTAGATATCTTTTAACTCTGTATCTAAAAAAATAAGAATGTTCTCTAAATCACTTATTTGCGGCATCCTGGTAATCAAATCTTGGGGAATCTGTTCACTGGAAAATAGAGTTATCGAATTTAAGAACTTCTTCTTCTCCATAAGTATGGCTTTGAGATTTTGCATTCTGGTTATCTCCTCTTCTAATCTCTGGATTTCCTCTCTTAACTGTTTTATTCTTTCTGAAGGGACTTCTTCTAAATACTCTTTTTTAACCTGTGCTCCAAAAAGTTTAATTATCGCTGTTCCTTCTGCCGAAACCCTTAAAGAATTCTCATCAACCTCAGGAATGATATCAGTGAAAATTGCTTTATAGGTTCCTCTTTCAAGTTCAAGATGAGCAACCCTATTTATCAAAGCAGAATCGGCATAGACGCAAATCTCACTAATCTCTGAATTCACCTCAACTTCGGCAGTGTAGCCATTGATACCAATGAACAAAATTAATCCCAAAAATACTACGATTTTTATTGCTTTGTTCATCTTAAACCCCCTATTCTTTATTTTTTTCTCTCTCGTATAGGCCAACTAACTCTGCTGTAGCTAAAATATGCCCCTCCATGGCTTCCTCTAATTCCTTTTTCTTGCAACCCTCCTCTATGTGGAGTTTTTCATCAAGGGCATATAATTTAAAGAAATAACGGTGAGTACCCGAGGGAGGACATGGACCTCCATATTCCAGTTTTCTAAAATCATTAATCCCTTGGGTGCCCGGAACTGTATTTTCCTCTATAACATCGGTAACGTGGATATTAAATACCACCCAATGCACCCAGGTTCCCATCGGTGCATCGGGATCATCCACAATTAGTGCTAATCTTTTAGTTCCTTCCGGTATATCTTCAATAATCAGACCGGGGTTAATATCTTTACCATCACAAGTAAATTTTTGGGGAATAAACCCATTATTTTCGAATTCAAGACTTTCTAATTTCATAACTTTATCCTCCTTTTTTGTGACAGGGGATGACAGTGGACGGTCCTCTGTCATTTTTTTATTTTATATTTTAAATTTTCTATCTCTTTTTCCAGCCATTTGGGATATTTGGGTACTGCTCCAGATTGGGAAACCACAAAATTACCTACTATTTCCGCAAACTCCGCCGCCTCATATATACTGGTTCCACACAAATAAGAAAACAAGAAACCTGCACTATAGCTGTCTCCGCCTCCTACGGTATCGGCTACCGGCCCATTTATACCTACTACCTTTTCTAACTTGCCATTACGGTAAACAGACGAGCCATTCTTTCCATGAGTAATACAGACAATAGAAAGATCGTATTCCCGGCAAATAAGCTCAGCAAGTTTTTCTTGTTTTAATGTTTGTCCGAAGAGGAGCTCAGAAATAATAAGAGCCTCTCTATCATTCAGTTTTACTATTGAGCTCTGGCATAAGGATTTTTCAATCCATTCCTTTTCATAGTAATTTTTTCTCAAATTTACATCGTAAAATACCTGATGAGGGTGTACTTGAGAGATGATTTGGCTGAGCACTTCCCGGTTTTCTTTGGTCCGTTGAGCGAGAGTCCCGAAACAAAATACCTTCCATTTATTTTTTGCTGAACTATCAGCTAAATCTTGATCTAAAATAATATTATCCCAGGCAACATTTTCTTTTATTAGATAAGTAGGATGACCTCTTTCATCCAGACTTACCTCCACAATCCCGGTGGGCAAATGGGGATGGACCCGGATAAAAGTAGAATCAATACTCCTTTTTTCTACTTCCTTCAGAGCTTTTCTGCCTAGAGCATCTTTGCCCACAGAAGAAATAAGTGTTGATTTAAGTCCCATTTTTGTCAGATGAGCAGCAAGATTAAAGGGGGCACCACCAATATAAGGTTTACTATTTATGATATCCCAGAGAATTTCACCAAACAACAAAGCTTTCAATTTTGCTCTCCTTTCTTCAAGTTTAAATTCATTGCGTATTTTCTTTATATATAGTTAATTCTACAAAATTTTTAAAAATCCTCTTTTTTTTATTAAAATTAGATAAAAATTTTTATTTTTTATTGAAACACTTTGTTGTTAGTCGTTAGTGAATAGTGAATAGTCGTTAGTTTTAAATGCAAGATACAAAATACGAGTTAATTGACCAATTCGTAGGATAGGTGTTTCCCGTTTTCACGAGGACAGGTCCGCCTGACTATTAATATTCAGCTAAAAATTTAAAGCGAAAAGCTAAAAACCATAATTCAAAACTAAAAACTTTTTTATTAATTTTAAGTTTTAATCTATATTTTTACGCTTTACGCTTTGCGTTTTTCGCTGTATTCTATATGCCCCTACTTCTTCTTCCCCTTCACTATATACTATATACTCGATACTCGATACTTTCTTTTCGGGCTTGCGAAAAACATAAAAAGGAATATAATTAAGAAAGATTTTTAATTAAGGGGGGATAACCTTGAAAATAAAAGAAGTTATGATTTTAGACCTAACTTCCGTATCTGCCGATACCCCTATAAAAGAGGCTGTAAAGATTATGAGCAGGCAGCGTATGGTGGGATTACCGGTAGTAGATAATGATCAAAATGTCATTGGAGTAATCACGGAAAGCGATATTGCCAAGGCCTGCTTGCCGGGCTACTATAAAGAATCACAAAATCCATCTTTTATCCCTGATTTCGACCAATTCTCTAAACAATATGTCGGGGTCATCTATCATGTTTTTATTTTCTCATATTTTTTATTTCTTTTTCTAACCATTTCGGGTATTTAGGAACAGCCCCAGATTGGGAAACAACAAAATTGCCTACTATTTCAGCAAATTCCGCTGCTTTATAAACACTATTACCACAAAGATAAGAAAACAAAAAGCCTGCACTGTAACTATCTCCACCTCCCACAGTATCTGTAACTGGTCCATTTATACCTGGTGCCTTCTCCAATTGGCGATTGTGATAGATTACCGATCCATTCTTGCCATATGTAATACAGATAATAGAAAGATTATATTCTTGAGCAAGAGTTTCAACAAAATCTTTTTGTTTCAATTTTTGATTAAAGAGTAGTTTGGACAGGACAAGAGCTTCCTGATCATTTAATTTAGTAATTGTACTCTGGAGCAATGATTTTTCAATACAATCTTTTTCGTAGTAATTTTGTCTTAAATTAACATCATAAAATATATGATTAGGTTTTATTTGAGAAATAATCTGGTTAAGTATTTTCCGATTTTCTTTGGTCCGTTGAGCAAGGGTTCCAAAACAAAATATTTCCCATTTGGTTTTTGTTAAACTACCTATTAAATCCTGATCTAAAATAATATTATCCCAGGCAACATTTTCTTTTATCAAATAAGCGGGATGCCCCTTTTCATCCAGATTTACTTCTACAATCCCAGTGGGTAAATAAGGATGGATCCGAATAAAGGAAGAATTAATACCTCTTTTTTTTGCTTCTTTTAAGGCTTTTTTGCCCAGAGCATCTTTACCCACGGAAGAAATAAGAGTTGATTTACATCCCATGTTTGTCAGATGAGCAGCAAGATTAAAGGGAGCGCCGCCAATATAAGGTTTACTATCTATGATATCCCAGAGAATTTCACCAAACAATAGTGCCTTCATATCTTTGCCTATCCTACTTAAAGCTTATATTTTTGTTTATATATACTAATTTCAAATTCTTTTTACCTTTTCTGCATTTTCCTATATAAAATAATTTCTAAAATGAATATTATCAGTAAAAATAGTATATTGCACAGACTACTGACTATATATTGTATCAAAAATAAACATATAACCTATATTGTGTGTACAATTATAATAATGAAGTATAAAAAATTCGTTTATTCAATACCATAGTTACTGCACCATATATACCCGCATCCATACCAATCGTCGATAACTCTATTTTAGTAGTAGACTTTATTATTGCCATTGTAAAATAGTTATATGACTCAACAATTGGGTCCAATAATAATTTACCGGCAGCTGAAATTCCTCCTCCGATAATAATTTTATCTGGGTTAAAAACATTTTCTACAAATGAAAGCCCTTTGCCAATATAATAACCTGCCTCTTTAAATATTTTATGAGCTACCGGATCACCTTGTTCAGCTCTTTCAGCTATATCTTTCGCTGTTATCCATCTATTTTTACTATCGTTATATAATTGATTTGCTTTTCGCTCAATTGCATTACCAGAAGCTACAGCTTCAAGACACCCATATTTACCACAATTACAGAGTATTTTTTTACTTGTTATTGGTATATGTCCAAATTCACTATGCTTATTATATAACTTACCATTAATCATCAAAGCAGAACCAATTCCGTAGCCAACGTTTACATAAAAAATATTATTCACACTTTCCCTTTTGCCATGCCATATTTCACCAATTGCCATAACTCGAGTACAATTATCAGCAAATACATGTAAGCCTGTTTTTTTTTCTAAAATACTGGCTATATTGACATTTTTCCAATTAAAATTTGGAGAATATTTTATGATACCTGAAGAGCTGTCGACTATCCCTGCCTCCGCTATTCCAATCCCCTCAATTAAATTTTTTTTAATGTTTGCTTGTTTAATTACTTCTTCCACTAAATTGGAAATTTGTAAAATAATCTTTTCCACACTATGACTGCAATTAGTTGGAACACGAATTTTTTTTATAATCTCTCCTTTTAGGTTTGCGATACCCACAACTATATTAGTAGTACCAAGATCTACCCCAA